>CALGCU010000231.1 GCA_937886455.1 uncultured Bacteroidales bacterium
CCGGAAGATATGCGTGTACAATTAGCCGGAAGATGTAGTGGAGATGTGCGAGCTCACTTTGTGTTGGATGATATTTTGAAGGGTGATTTTGATGATGTAAAAGCGACAGGAGATTTACTTGCAGCTCAGTTGGTGGCCGATTATGAAGGTTGGCATGTAGAAACCTCAGAAGGAAAGTTGCAACTTCAGTTGCCTTGCAAAGAAAATAAAAGTGAGATGAGTTTTGCTTCAGTCGGTGTGGACTTGGCTAATCTGAAAGTGACGCAGGGCGATAGTGTGGCTGTGGATGGAGCCGGAGTAGGGTTGGCTTTGTCATTGTCAAATCCATTCAAGGAAGATTGGCTTCATGCAGGATGTGAACTGAAGAGTACAGCCTTGTCGGCCTTGTATGGAGGGATATACGGTGACTTGCAAGATGCAGATATAGCAGCCACCTTGCGTTTGAATAAGAAGGATACTACCGATGTCCCTCAGATTCAGGCACAATTATTTATGGAAGGTTTGTCGGGAGGTATGGATAGTATGCAGTTGGTGCTTGAGCGTCCTCGTGCAAATGTTTCTATGCGTCCTTCAAAAAACAATGCGAAGGAGCCGATTATCAGTGTGACTTATGGGGGAGAAGGGTTGTCGTTTGCAATGGGCGATGATGTGAGTGTAGAAGCCGATAGTTTATCATTGACAGCCCGTACCCGTCATCGTTCAGGTGCAGAAAATGTGTTGTTGGAATGGAATCCTCGTGTGAGCGTGAATTTGAAAGATGGTTTAGTGAAGATAGCCGATTTTAAGGAAGATATCTCAATTCCCGCCATTCAGTTTGACTATTCCAATCGTGATTTTGCGATTCAAGAAAGTAGGATTCGTTTAGGAAATTCAGATTTTCAGTTGAAAGGTGATATCAAAGATATACATAAGTTTGTTTCCGGTCAGGGTTTGTTGACCGGTGAACTTGAGTTTGTGTCACAAACCACCGATGTGAATCAATTGATGGATTTAGTGAGTGGTTTAGGAAGTAGTGCAGAGGAATTGGTGGAGGAAGATAATGTAGCAGTGGAGGAAACCGATAGTGTTCAAGAGTCGATGCCATTTATAGTTCCCAAGGGTGTGGATTTGACCCTTCATACCCGTATAGAACGTGCATTAGTGGGCGAACAAGTAGCCACAAATCTGGGCGGTAATCTTTATGTGAAAGATGGTGTGTTGATTTTAGAAGAGATGGGCTTTATATGTGATGCGGCTCGTTTGCAATTGACAGCTATGTATAAATCCCCTCGTCCGAATCATTTGTATGTAGGCCTGGACTATCACATGACTGACATACAAATAGAAGAATTGATTAAGATGATTCCTCAGGTGGATTCAGTGTTGCCTATGTTGCGTTCTTTTCGTGGTAAAGGCGAGTTTCATTTAGCAGCCGAAACCAATTTGAATCGCGATTACGCTGTGAAATGGTCAACCCTTCGTGGAGCAGCATCCGTTCAAGGCAAAGACCTTGTGTTGTTAGATGGTGAGACATTCTCTCAGATAGCAAAGTTGATGTTGTTTAAGAAAAAGACCGAGAACAAGATCGATAGTATATCCGCCGAAGCCACAGTGTTTAGGAATGAGGTAGATATATTCCCATTCATGGTGTCAATGGATAAATATAAAGTGGCATTGGGTGGTCGTCATAATCTGGATATGACTTTCAATTATCATTTATCGTTGTTGAGTCCGTTGCGTATAGGCGTGGATGTGTCAGGTAATTTTGATGACCTTAAGATAAAGCCAACGAGATGTAAATATGCAGAAGATTTTCGTCCGGCGGAGCGTAAGGTTGTAGAGACTCAGAATATGACATTCCGTGAGTTGATTAGGCAATCATTGGTGAGTACACTGAAAAAAGAAGAATAAGATAGAGAGGTGGGTGTTGTTAATTGACGGCTTGTAGGGTTGGTCAATTGGAATAAAGGACTTACCTTTGCAGATGGTTAATGAATAAACAATTATTGTAATGAACGAAAGGTATCAATTAAGAGGAGTTTCGGCATCTAAGGAAGATGTTCATAATGCTATTAAGAATTCAGATAAGGGTTTGTACCCGAAGGCATTTTGTAAGATAATTCCGGATTATTTGGGGGGTGATGAGTCTTATTGTAACATCATGCATGCCGATGGTGCCGGTACCAAATCCTCTTTGGCATATATGTATTGGCGTGAGACGGGTGATTTGAATGTGTGGAAGGGTATTGCTCAGGATGCTCTTATCATGAATATCGATGATTTGCTTTGTGTAGGAGCGACCGATAATATTTTATTGTCAAGTACGATAGGACGTAATAAGCGTTTGATTCCGGGTGAGGTGATTTCTGCCATTATCAATGGTACGAATGAGTTGTGTGAAGAATTGTGTGAAATGGGTGTGCATATCTATCCTACGGGAGGAGAGACCGCTGATGTTGGTGACTTGGTTCGTACAATTATTGTGGATAGTACTGTGAGTTGTAGGATGAAACGTTCCGATGTGGTGAATAATGCCAATATCAGTGATGGAGATGTGATAGTAGCGTTGTCACGTTGTGGCCAGGCTACTTATGAGAAGTTCTATAATGGCGGCATGGGTAGTAATGGTTTGACTTCAGCTCGTCATGATGTTTTTGCCCATTATCTGGCAGAGAAATATCCCGAGAGTTATGATGATGGAATGCCACATGAGTTGGCCTATTCGGGCAATTATTCACTTACAGATGAGATAGCCGGTTTAGGTTTAGATGCCGGTAGGTTGGTTCTTTCTCCGACTCGTACTTACGCACCTGTAGTTAAGAAGTTGTTAGATGAATTGCGTCCGATGATACATGGTATGGTGCATTGTTCCGGCGGCGCCTTGACAAAGGTGATGCATTTTGTTGAGAATATGCATGTAGTGAAGAATAATCTTTTTGAAATACCTCCATTGTTCCGTATTATTCAAGAACAATCCGGAACAGAATGGAAAGAGATGTATAAGGTGTTTAATATGGGGCAACGTTTAGAAGTTTATTTGCCTCAAGCCTATGCTCAGCAGGTGATAGAGATAGCTCGTTCATTTGGCATAGACGCACAAGTGTGTGGCTATTGTGAACGTGCAGATAAGAATCAGTTGGACATCATCAGTCCTTATGGCACATTTACATATTAGAGATATGAAGATAGCATTGATTGGATATGGAAAGATGGGACACACGATAGAGCGTGTAGCTTTGTCGCGTGGTCATGAGATAGTGAGTATTGTGGATGTAGAAAGTCAAGATAACTTTCACACGGCGGCCTTTGCTTCAGCCGATGTTGCCATAGAGTTTTCCACCCCATCTTCAGCTGTGAACAATATACGTGAGGCGTGGAAGGCCGGTTTGCCTGTAGTGTCGGGTACAACCGGGTGGCATGACCAATTACCCTCGTTACGTGAGGAGTTGCAATGTGGAGGTCATGGTTTGTTTTGGTCTTCTAACTATAGTATAGGAGTTAATTTGTTTATGGAAGTGAACCGTCAGTTGGCTTCCATGATGAATAAGTATGAGAATTATGCCATACGCATGAGCGAAACGCATCATATTCATAAGTTGGATGCCCCGAGTGGAACAGCCATTACCCTTGCAGAAGATATACTGTCACGTGTGGACCGTGTGAAACAATGGGTGTTAGGTGATGAAGGTGGTTTGGGTGAACTCCCAATTGAGTCCATTCGTGAAGGAGAAGTACCGGGCATACATAGTGTGACGTATGAGAGTGATGTGGACAGTATTACCATATCCCATTCAGCCAAGAGTCGTGAGGGATTGGCATTAGGAGCTGTGCTTGCAGCAGAATTTATGTGTGGCAAGAAGGGTTATTATTCCATGCGTGACATGTTGGCATTATAATTGAGTGATTTCCTCAGATAGAATTTAATTAAGAAACAGAACTATGAAGGAACGTTTTAATCAGCCTGTTAAACAATGGATTAAATTTGCCGTATGGAGTTTAATATATGTGTTGTTTATCGTTTGGGTTGGCAATTATTGGTGGTTGTTGCTTTTGCCTTTCATCTTTGATATGTTTATTACCCATTTCATTCCGTATGATTGGTGGAAGAAGTATAAAGATTCAAATCCAATAGTTTATACCATTTGTAGTTGGATAGATGCGATTGTATTTGCTTTAGTAGCGGTTTATTTCATTTTCTTATATTTATTTCAGAACTATCAGATACCCTCTTCCTCTTTAGAGAAGAGCCTTTTGGTGGGCGACTTTTTGTTTGTGAGCAAGGCTACTTATGGTCCTCGCGTTCCCAACACCCCCTTGTCTTTTCCATTGGTGCAACACACATTTCCTTGGGGCAGTAAATCCTATATAGAAAAGCCACAGTGGGAGTACAAACGTTTGAAGGGTTTGAGGCAGATAGAGCGAGGTGATATAGTAGTGTTTAATTTTCCTGCCGGAGACACGGTGGCTGTGCGCCAACCTAATCCTGATTATTACACCTTGTGTCATTATTATGGTAGAGATGTGATTCATGCTCGTAAAGATTTGTTTGGTGAGGTGGTGTGGCGTCCGGTTGACCGTAGAGAGAACTATGTTAAGCGTTGTGTCGGACTGCCAGGTGATACCTTAGAAATAGTTAATAATCAGATTTACATCAACCATGATGTTTTAGAAGATAAAGAGGGAGTGCAATATTGTTATTATGTTCAGACCGATGGCAGTGTGCTCACAGCTAAGGTGTTTGATAAGTTGGGAATCAGTAAGTCGGATCGCGTGTTGTTAAATCCGAGTGTGGATGTTGGGCGTAAAGAATTAGATGCGATGGGCTTAGACGCTTCTCGTCCGGTGTATCATCTTCCATTGACCCGAGCAATGAAATCTACGTTAGAACATATGCCACAGGTGGACACAATAGTGATAGAGCCCGATTGGCGTGGAGGAGATGTTTATCCTTTAGGATGTACAGAATGGACTCGTGACAATTATGGTCCTATTTATATGCCTAAGAAAGGTGAGAAAGTAGTTATTACTTCAGATAATTATGCTGTGTATGAACGTGTGATTCGTAATTATGAAGGTAATGAGGTGGCGATGAAAGAAGGTGTGGTGTATATCAATGGAGTTGCTACCAATGAATATACCTTTAAGATGGATTATTACTTTATGATGGGTGATAATCGTCATCAGTCGGCCGATTCGCGTTATTGGGGTTTTGTTCCCGAGGACCACATAGTAGGTCAACCAGTGTTTGTGTGGTTGTCCTTGAATAAGGATAAAGGTTGGTTGGATGGTCGTATTCGTTGGAATCGTTTTTTGATGTATGCAGGTAACTAACTAAGGGTTGTGAGTGATATTTGTGTAACAACGGCTTATTTTCCGCCTATCTCGTATATGCGTAGTTTGTTGTCATCCGATTGTGTGTGGGTGGAACAACATGATTATTATGAACGTCAATCATATCGTAATCGTTGTAATATAGCAGCTGCGAATGGAGTTATGTCGCTGAGTGTTCCGGTGGAGCGTGTTCAAGGAGAGAAGTCAGTGACGAAGGATATTCGCATATCAGATCATGCCAACTGGCGTCATGTTCACTGGCAATCGATAGTGTCTGCTTATAATATGTCTCCTTTTTTTGAGTATTATGAAGATGATATTGCCCCTTTTTTTCATAAAAAGTGGGATTTTCTTCTGGATTTTAATGTAGAAATTCTGCATAAAATCCTTGAATTGCTGGAAATTGAAAAAGAAATAAAATTAACTTCTCAATATGACGTGATTTTACCGCAAAAAGTTGTAGATTTGCGCCGTGAATTTCATCCGAAGTCTCAGCGGGTGGTAAATGGAAAGGATTATTACCAAGTTTTTGTTGAAAAGCATGGTTTTTTGCCCGATTTGAGTGTGATGGATTTATTATTTAATATGGGAAATGAATCAATATTATATTTAACCGACTAATAACCGACTCCTCTTTATGAGGGGTAAAAATTAAATTATCATGGAAAAACCAAACATTGATTGGAGCAATTTGAGTTTTGGCTATATGCCAACTGACGTTAATGTTCGTTGCACCTACAAAGATGGAGCATGGGGTGAGTTGCGTCTCACAACTGACACAAACATTTCATTACACATGGCTGCTACTTGTTTGCACTATGGTCAAGAAGCCTTTGAAGGATTGAAGGCTTTCATGGGTCCAGATGGCAAGATTCGTTTATTCCGTTTGGAAGAGAATGCTAAACGTTTGCAATCATCCTCACGTGGTATTGTGATGGCTGAGTTTCCCGAAGACAAGTTCCGTGAAGCATGTCTTTTGGCAGTGAAAGAGAATCTTCGTTTTGTTCCCCCTTATGAGTCAGGTGCTTCTCTTTATTTGCGTCCACTTATTATTGGTACCAGCCCTCAAGTGGGTGTTAAACCTGCTTCTGAGTATGAATTTATTCTTTTCGTAACCCCTGTAGGTCCTTATTTCAAGGGCGGATTTAAGACTACTCCGTTTGTGTTAATGCGTGAATATGACCGTGCAGCTCCTTATGGAACAGGAACATATAAAGTGGGTGGTAACTATGCAGCAAGTTTGAGAGCAGGCGAACGCGCTCATGAATTGGGTTATTCAAACATCTTCTATTTAGATGCAAAAGAAAAGAAGTACATTGACGAATGTGGTGCAGCTAACTTCTTTGGTATCAAGGGTAACACTTATATTACTCCTAAGTCAACTTCTATTCTTCCTTCTATCACGAATAAGTCTTTAATGCAGTTGGCTGAAGATATGGGTATGACTGTAGAACGTCGTCCTATTGCAGTAGAGGAGTTGGCTACATTGGATGAAGCCGGTGCTTGTGGTACAGCAGCAGTGATTAGTCCGATAGAGCGAATTGATGACTATGATGAAAAGAAATCATACGTATTTAGCAAAGATGGCAAACCAGGTAAGGTCTCAGAAAAACTTTATAATCGTCTTCGTGCTATTCAATATGGTTTAGAAGAAGATAAGTTTGGTTGGATTACTTTGGTAGAATAATTTTCACTATTCATCATTGTATAATAGGGGATGTGTCATAGATGGCACATCCCTTTTTGTGATATGTAATTGTGGGTGTTTTTTTATAGGGTGATGAATGAATTTGTCGCTATCCATAATGAAGAAAGGGCATATCTATCCCAGATATGTCCTTTCTTGTAACACTAATTAATTCTAACTTCTAACCTGAACTTTGGCTTATGCAAGTTCTCACATGTCTTTGTTTTCTGTGTGCAAAGTTACTGTGATGTGAGATGTGTTGCAATACCTTGTTGTGGGTAATTTTTGGGTTTAGTAGTCAATATCAATGAGTTGGTACTTTTTGTTGAATTTGAGTTCTACCCAGTTGTCAAGTTGTAGTTCATAGTCATATCTATCGCGGTCGATTTTAATGACCAATTGATTGGGATAGTTTGTTTTTAGGTAGTCCACAATTGCTCCCGGAATGAGTTCCATTGGTACTCCTGTGCTGATTTCTATGTCTTTCCACTCTCCGTTGTGATTAAATTCAATGCTTCCTCCGGTGGTGAAGATTACTTCGTATGTTTTTTGTAATCCATCATGGTCTATCTTGGTGAGTGCTACCGGCAGGTCGGCAAAATAGGTGTTTATGAGGCTTTGTGCTTGATTTGGCAAGTTGGCTAATGCGATTGGTTCTTCGCGTGCACAAGCAGTGAGACACATAAGAAATGTTGCTGTGATGAGTGTTAGTTTTTTCATAGTTGTTTTTTTTTTTTTAAGGGTTATTTTTTTGTTTTTTTCACTCTTCTATGTGGAGAAGGGAGTTTGTAAATAATAAACAATGTTAAAGTGTAGAATGTTCACATGTGTAGTAAAAAAATGTTTGTATCTTTACATAACATAATAAATAAAGTTGAATTTTGGTTATGATACGCCGTTGGTATTTGTTTGTGTTTGTCTTGTTTTTGGTGGGATGTCATTCGCATCGTGCTGTTGTTCCATCAGTAGGTACTTTTGCTTCAGAGCCGGATACTACTCGTTTAGTGAGTTTTCCTGCTTCTGTGCTTTATGTGTTGGCGCGTGAGTATGAATGTGTGTATGATTCTACTCGCCCGAAGTATTATGCACCAGAGAGTGAGATTGTTCGTTCGCAACCAGATATGGGCATAGAGAAGTATATGGAGGGCAGGTTGCTGAAGTTGTTTCCTCGTGTGGCGTATAAGGGAATGCTTGGTAAATTGAATGCAGCAGCTATGTCTATGCTTTCAGAACAACCCCACCGGTTGCGGATGAATATAGGTGAGTTTGCGAGTGTGCATGCGGAAGATTCTTTGCCACAGGAAGATGTTTATGTTTATCAAAGTGATGAACATGAAACTATATTTATGCAGATGACAGATGCGGAGAAAGGGGCGTACAATCGTTTGAATGCTTTGGCTGATAGTGCGGGTTTTGCTCGTTTGTCTGATTTTGAGCATATTGTTGTGGAAGATAGTGCATGGGGGATACGTGCTTCTATGTTGTCGGATAGTATTCCTTATTTTTTGGAGGAAAATCTTGGTGTGTCGTTATTGCTTTCCGGAATAGGTTCGGCAATGTTTTATCGTATCATACAGAGCAAGGCACGTGCTGAGTATGTGGCGGAGTATTATTATCCGGGTGGTACAAAGGATGGTATGCGAGGAGATGCATTTAAGCACATATATGTGAATATGCTGTTGCGTCGTTATGTTTCAGAGGCTATGTCTTGGCTGATTATGGATGTTTATTGGGAAGGTGTTGGCAATAATGCTCCGTGTGATATGGTGATGGATTTACATAATAATCAAATTGGTCGTAGTCGTCGTTATTGGGAATTCAGGGGCGATGACAGGTATGATTGGAAGCAATGGGGAGATAATATCCTGCATTTCATTGAGGATACGACTGCCAATTCTATTTATCAATCATGGAACAAGCAGTTGCCTCTTCACTTGATTCGTGCGGCGGAGGAGCATGCTAGTCCTTTGCATTACTTGTATTGGAATAAGTCGCAACCATAGTGTGTGGGTATCTTATTCCTATCTAGTGGTCCCGAGATGGTCCCGAGATGGTCGCGGTGGCGCTTGCTGTTGTGTAGGTCTGTGAGAAGACCAAGACGAGCGAGTTGCGTTGAGGAGGATTAAATCTAACCGTGTTTATTTAAGGCTTTGTTGGTAAAGCCAAATAATTAAAAGAGGGTGTTTCCAAAAGAAACACCCTCTTTTAATGTTATTTTAACGATTTTATTGCGCTTTTCCGTCGCTTCCAAGCACATTGATAATTTTGTGTTTGTAAAGTTTTTTCATGTTGTCGCGAGCCGGACCGAGGTATTTACGTGGGTCAAATTCAGCAGGTTTGTTTGCAAATACTTCTCTTACAGCAGCAGTCATTGCCAAGCGGCTATCAGAGTCAATGTTGATTTTGCACACGGCTGATTTTGCAGCTTTGCGGAGTTCTTCTTCCGGAATACCGATGGCGTCTTTAAGTGCGCCGCCATATTTGTTGATGGTTTCCACTTCTTCTTGAGGTACAGAAGATGAGCCGTGAAGTACGATAGGGAAGCCGGGCAATTCTTTCATTACTCCGTCAAGCACGTCAAATGCCAATGGGGGAGGAACGAGGCGGCCGGTTTGTGGGTCAAGTGTACATTGTTCCGGTTTGAATTTGTTTGCTCCGTGTGAGGTACCGATAGAGATAGCCAGTGAGTCGCAACCGGTTTTTGTGGTGAAGTCAACCACCTCTTCCGGTTTTGTGTATGTGTGATGGTCGGCTTGAACTTCGTCTTCCACTCCGGCTAATACTCCAAGTTCACCTTCAACAGTTACGTCAAATTGGTGTGCATATTCCACTACTTTCTTTG
>CALGCU010000232.1 GCA_937886455.1 uncultured Bacteroidales bacterium
ATTGATAAACTATTAAAATTTACGACTATGAAAAGATTAATTTGTTCAGTAGGTGGTTATTTACACGATGGTGATATAGTCACATTGTGTGGCGAGGAATGTCAGATTATAGCTACTCCAGGTCACACTCCCGGAGGCGTTTGTTTGTATTTTCCGAATCAGAAGATAGTGTTTACCGGTGACACACTGTTTGCCGGGGGAATAGGACGTGCAGATTTGCCCGGAGGTAATTATGCCACCCTCATACAGAGCATTCAAAAACGCTTGTTAACCCTCCCGCCTGACACTAAGATTTATTGCGGACATGGCCCTGCAAGCACTATTGCAGAAGAAAAACAGATGAATCCTTATTTATAGTAAACATGTCGAGCGAACGAGAAGAGATAGTGCGTAAGTATTTAGATGAGAATGGCATTGCGTATAGCTGCTATCATCATCCAGCAGGTGCCACGATAGCCGAAGCCTCTCTATATTGGAGAAAAGACGGGTCATTGCATTGTAAGAATTTATTTTTTCGCAACCATAAGGGCAACAGGCACTATTTAGTGTGTTTTCCTGCTGAGATGGATTTGCCTATACATGATTTAGAACACCTTTTGAAGCAGGGTAAACTGTCCTTTGCATCTCCTGAGCGCATGCTGCGTTATTTAGGATTAGAGCCCGGTTCGGTCTCCCCATTCGGCCTTATCAATGATTGTGAAAATCATGTACACTTGTTTATGGATAAACAGTTGCATGAAGCCCCGTCATTGAGTTTTCACCCCAATGATTGTCGTGGTACTATCGTGATAGATCAAGCGAATTTTCAGCATTATTTACAGATAATAGGCAATTCGCACACATATTTAGACTTTTCTACCCTATCAGATGAAGACTTACATTCAGTGAAAAACAAATAGAGTGTGTTTACCATAGCCCACCAACACGTACAATAAAAAGAAAAATCCAGACAAAAAACATTTGACTATATAGCGAAAATCCAACAATCGATGTAGTGTTGAAGATAAAAAACCAAACTTTACTATAAAAAAGCATAACAAAGCCAAGTATTCTCGTTTTTTTAATGTACCTTTGCAGTTCAGATAGGCAATTATGACACAACTTATTTTAGCAGCCATTGTATTATTGTTGATGGGCATTCTGCTTTTGGGGATGCGTATTTTCTTTGTGAAGGGAGGGCGATTTCCCAATATTCATATAGGCAGCAGTAAAGCGATGAAGTCAAGAGGAATAGGCTGTGCCACATCACAAGACCGTGAATCAAGAAAGATTAATAAAAATAAAATAAACGTAGAACAACTCTAACACACCAGGTATGAATAAGACAACTACCTTTTTTAATGTATTAACAGCCATTTTACTTGTTGCTGTAATTGTATTGTTTGTATTAGTAATGCAAAAACCTAAATGTAGTCAAGAAGCATCAAGTGTAGCCAGTACTTCCAGTGAAGTTAGCACTTTACCCATTGCGTACATCAATGTGGATTCATTGTTATTGCAATATAACTTTGCTATCAACGCCAATGACGCCTTGATGCGCAAACAAGAAGATGCTCGCTTGAAAATCAACACACAGGCTAAACGTTTACAAGATGAAATGAATGACTTCCAACGCAAATTGGAAAATAATGCTTTTTTGAGTCGCGCTCGTGCAGAACAAGAACAAACACGTTTGTTGCAAAAGCAAGAAGAATTGCAACGATTGGACGCTCAGTTGACAGAAGAGCTTATGATAGAGCAACAAAACATGAGCTTACAACTGCGTGACACGATTAACAACATCTTGAAAGAGTATAATGCCGATCAACGCTATCAACTCATTATCAGCAACACTTCCGGGGACAATTTGCTCTATGCAAATGAAGCATACAATATCACCCGTGAAGTGGTAGATTTGTTGAACGCACGTTGCAAATAACAAGCAAGTACTATTCATTACTATACAAATGAGGCGATGTTGATGACATCGCCTCATTTATTTTTATCGGGCAACAATGATTTTTAACCAGGCTATTCGGCTGATGGCAGATGTGGTTATCCCTTACCTCGCTACACTTCGTTTCGCATTGCCCTCCGTCGCAACGAGGACAATTGTTAACTTCGTTGAAATTGCATTCCCGACTTTCAGTCGCCTACCCGTAGCCTTTCATGCTCGGCATAATTCAAGCAAGCTTGATTCTGCTCTCGCTTAATCGCAATTTTTACTACATTTTGGCTAATTCTATAAACACCTTGTTATGCTCCTTGCTGCGGGGATAGTGCTTTGGGGTTAGTTGGACTTTACTGATGTCTGTGTTTATCGGATAGCAATGATAGAAACACTCGTTCCTATCTCATTCCTACCTAATGGTAACGGTATGGTAACGGTGGTGAAAGGTGTGATTTGTTGATTTGGGTTGTCACTTTTTTTGCCTAACCAATGAATTGAATTGACGGTTTGAGCACAGAGTGTTTGTATGCAAATCCAGTGGGGTGAGTTATTAAGAGGGAGGATGCCGGTTGGTTTTTCTAAAATCTTTGTGTTATAAGGTTATTTCTCCGTTTCCTTGTCTTATGATGGTGGGTGTGTCTTCTGTGCAGTCAATGATTGTTGTGGGTGTGGTGTTTCCTATTCCTCCGTCAATGATGATGTCTATGTTTGGATACATTTCAGCCATGAGTTCGGGGTCTGTCATGTATTCAATGTCATTTCCAATAGGCGCACGCAGTGAAGCTGTCATTAGTGGTGATTGGATTTCTTCTAATATGGCTATTGATACAGGGTGGTTTGTGATGCGTATTCCTACTGTTTTTCTGCCTTTAAATGTTTTGGGTAGTTTGCTGTTTCCCTGCAGAATAAATGTGTATGGTCCCGGTGTGTATGAGCGTATTAGTTTGAAGGTGTCGTCGGGGAAGAGTGAGTATTCTCTTGCTTGTGCTATGTTTTGGCACAATAGTGTGAGTTTGGGTTGCTTAGTAGGTATGTTTCTAATGCGACATATTTTTTCTATTGCATTTTGTTGTTCCGGCAGGCATGCAAAGGCATATACCGAGTCGGTGGGATAGATAATGATTCCTCCTTTTTGTAGCGTTTTTGCAATTATTGCAAGGTCGCTGTTTCTGAGTTGGTTGTTATATGCCTTTATGATCATGTGTATTTATTCTGTAATGTTGTTTTGTAATGTTTTTATGGCATCTTCTATCATTGGGTCGTCTTGTAGGAATATGGGATAGAATCCTTCATCATCTAAGATGTTGCGTGTGATGTATGATTTGATAAGTCGCAATAGTGCTTTTTCAGATTTCTTAATATCATCATGTTTAGGTTTTACACCTTTTTGTTCTGCGAATTTAATGAATTCTTGTAGTAGTGGTTGTTGGTCAAGGTATTTTGACATTGCTTGCCATGTTTTGAATTGGCTTAATGTATTTCTATTTTTGTCGGTGTATGTGTATGCAAATTGATAGGTGTAGGCATAGTTGACTACTGTGTTGTAATATGCTGTGTTGTGAGAAGTGTCTCTTGGTATGAAGTGGTCGGGCATGATACCTCCACCTCCGTGTACTATTCTTCCTTTTTTGGTGTAATAGGGTATTGTGTCTACTAAGTGTATGCTGTCTTTGCTGTAAAATTCTCCTCTTTCGTATCTGTGTAGGATGTCGAGCATGTAGTCTTCGTTATCTCCTTTTTTGTAGGGTTTTTGTATGCATCTTCCTGAAGGGGTGTAATAGCGCGCGACTGTGAGTCTCATAGCCGATCCGTCTTGGAATGGGTATTGTTGTTGTACCAATCCCTTTCCAAATGAGCGTCTTCCTATGATTATTCCTCTGTCGTTGTCTTGTATTGCCCCTGCGAATATTTCGCTTGCAGAAGCTGAGAATTCATCTTGTAGTACTACTATTGGTGTTTGTGTGAAACTTCCTTTTCCATTTGCTCTTGCTTCTTGTCGCGGGTATGCTTTTCCTTCCGAATAGACAATCAGGTCATCTTTTTCAAGAAATTCGTTTACCATATTGATGGTTTGTTCCATGTATCCCCCAGAGTTTTCACGTAGGTCTATTATGTACTTTTGTGCGCCTTGTGCTCTAAGTTTTGCCAGAGAAGCGATGAATTCTTTGTATGTTTTTTCTCCGAATCGGCTAATGCGTATGAATCCGATTTCCGGTGTTATCATGTAGGCGACATCCACTACTTTAACCGGTATGTCAGCTCGTGTGATGTTGTATTGTAGTGTTTCTGTGGTTCCATTTCTTTTTACTCCCAGTTTTACTTGAGTTCCTTTTGGTCCACGTAGTCTTTTCATGACTTTTTCGTTGTTAATATCTTTTCCCACAAAGGCTGAGTCGTCCACTTGAATGATTCTGTCTCCCGCCATCAGTCCTGCGCTTTCAGATGGTCCTCCACTAATTACAGCAACCACATGTACGGTGTCTTCTTGTATATTGAATTGTACTCCTATACCGCTGAAACTACCTTCCAGTTCGCTGTTTACCATTTCCAGGTCTTTTGCCGGTATGTAAGAAGAGTGAGGATCCAGCTCGCCTAATATATTGATGATGACGTCTTCAGATAGTTCATCCATGTTGAGCGTGTCCACATAGTTAGTGTTGACCCACCACATGAATTGTTTGATTTTCTCATCTTCGTTGATTCCTGTGCGTTGTAGGTTATTGTAGTAGTTGTCTATGTAGTTTTGTCTTCTTGCGAGTGCGTTTCCCACTGCAATACCAATGGCAATGGAGAGTATAGTGATTATGGGTAAGATAAAACGTTTCATGTAAAATGTTTGTATTTATAAGTCTTGTAAAAAGATTACTTCAATACCAGCTCTTTCCAGCAATTCCACTCCATCCATAATGCGGTATTTTTCTCCATACACAACTCTTTTTATTCCGGCCTGTATGATGAGTTTTGCACATTCAATACAAGGGGATGCTGTGACATAAAGGGTTGCTCCATCACTGCTGTTGTGTGAACGTGCTATTTTTGTTATTGCATTTGCTTCAGCGTGCAGCACATAAGGTTTAGACACATTATTTTCATCTTCGCAACAATTTTCAAATCCCGACGGAGTTCCATTGTATCCATCCGATATGATCATTTTATTTTTTACCAGGAGTGCTCCAACCTTTCTTCTTTCGCAGTAGGAGTTTTCAGCCCAGATTCTTGCCATGCGCATATATCTGTGGTCGAGTAAGAATTGTTTTTCTTCCATAGTTGTGTTATTTGTTCAAAAGTTCGTTGGTAAAATCTTTGATGTTCACTCCGGAGAAGTTTCCTGAGCTCATCATGAGTAGTACGCAGTTGTCATACCGTCGATTTCTAAGTTCAGTTTGTAGTAGTTCAGAGTCTGTGAACACCTTTACTTTTTCAGAAGCGAATGCTGTTTTGACATCATCCGGTTTGATTTCCTGTAGTCGTTTGTGTTCAATTACTTTTGGGTTGTAGTAAACGTATGCCACGTCGGCCTCATCCATGCAGTGGGCGTATTGTGGCAAGAAGTCAGCACGCAGGCTACTAAATGTGTGTAGTTCCATGCATGCGATGACTTGTTTGTTTTTGTATTGTTCTTTTACGGCATGAATAGTAGCTTTTAGTTTTGAAGGAGAGTGTGCAAAGTCTTTATATGCAACCGAAGAGTTTGTTTCCGCTACCTTTTCCAATCTATTGGTAGCACCAGTGAATTGTGAGATGGCCTTATAGAACTTTTCGTCGCTGATTCCCAGTGTGTGGCACACGATGCGTGCTGCATTCATATTTTGCAGGTTGTGTTCTCCGAATATTTTAAGTGGGATGTATTCTTGTTTGTATTTAATGTATGTGACTCCATTTTCCACTTTATGTTCCGGAGTGTTATATGAGAAAGTGATAATATCTTTTCTTGCAGTTTCCGCTATATTTTTCAGGTTTTCGTCTCCGTCAAAATAGATGAGTCTTCCTTGTGGTTCTATGAGGTCAGCAAATTTTTTGAATTGTGACACATAGTTTTCAAATGTTGGGAACACGTTGATGTGGTCCCATGCAATTCCAGTCAATACTGCGATGTGTGGTTTGTATAGATGGAATTTTGGTCTTGGGTCTATAGGCGAAGCCAGGTATTCGTCTCCTTCAAAGACAGCAATTCTTGCAGTTGGTGATAAGTGCACCATGTTTTCAAAACCTTCTATTTGTGCTCCCACCATGTAGTTAGTTTCAATTCCGAGTTGTTTGAGCACAAACAAAATCATAGCCGTTGTGGTAGTTTTTCCGTGACTTCCACCGATTACCACTCTTGTTTTTGTGCGTGTACATTCATAGAGATATTCCGGGAAAGAATAGATTTTGAGTCCTAATTCCTTTGCTCGTATCAGTTCCGGATTGTCTTTTGTTGCGTGCATACCCACGATTACGGCATGTAAGTCAGGTGTTATTTTTTCGGGGTTCCATCCTTCCTTTTCCGGTAGGAGTCCTTTAGCTGCGAGTCTTGAGCGTGAAGGTTCAAAGAATTCGTCATCCGACCCCGTAACTTGGTATATAGGATTTTCGTTCATTGCCAGTGCAAGGTTGTGCATGGCAGCACCTCCCATTGCTATGAAATGTATTTTACGCATGGTGTTTTTTAGTGGCAGGCTTTACAGGTTTGACATTTATTTTCTTCACCTCTCAGTCTTTTGTCAACGAGAAGTCTTATTTTATCTTTCAGTGAGTTGATGTGTATGTTTTCAATGACGTCATTTACGAATGCAGTCATCAGCAGTAGTCTTGCTTCTTTTTGTGCTATTCCTCTTTGTTGCATGTAGAACAGAGCTTGTTCGTCGAGTTGTCCTGTGGTGGCACCATGAGAACATTTCACATCGTCGGCATATATTTCCAGTTGTGGTTGAGTGTGTATTCGTGCACTGTCTGTGAGCAATATGTTTCTGTTGGTTTGGTTTGCTGCTGTCCTTTGAGCATCCGGCATTACTTTGAGTAATCCGTTGAATACCCCTGTCGATTGTTCGTTTAATATGTATTTAAACAGTTCGTTGCTGGTGCAATCAGAATATTGGTGTATGATGCTTGTGGTATTGTCTATCGTTTGGTGTCCATCCCCTATTACCATTCCACATAGATTTGTGTTGCATCCTTTTCCACTCAGGTTTATATTGATGTTGTTTCGTGTTTTTCCGTTGTGTAGCGTGATTATGTTTCCCAAGAAGTTGGAATTGTTTTCTTGGTTTACCATTAGTGCGCAAACATTGGTGTTGTTTTTTCCGGTGCTTTCCAATTTGTAGTGTTCGTATTGTGCATCTTCTTGTAGGAATACTTCTGTTACTCTGTTGCTAAAGTATTTATTTGTTCCTGTGATGTGGTCACATACGACCAGTTGTGCTTTTGCTTTTTTTCCAACCACTATAAGGTTATGGCTATTTGCCATGAAGTCAACGGGTGCGTTCATCAAATTGACCAATTGTATGGGTCGTTCCATTTGCACGTTATCAGGTACATATAAGAAGAGTCCATCCTGTGCGAATGCTCCATTGAACAATGTGAATTCATCTTCAGACTTTCTGGTCAATTTTGTGAGGTAATTATTGAGCAGTTCAGTGTGTTGTTTTGCTGCTTGTCTCAGGCTACATAGTATTACCCCTTCCGGGAGTTGTTCCTGTTGTGTTGGGATAAAGGTATCGTTTACCACAAAGCACAGGTGTGATTGTATTCCCGGCACGGCACATTGGAACGGTGTATTTCCTTGCGTTAAGTTAATTTGCTTGAGGTTTAGTCCATAGTCAATTGCCAGTTCTTCGTTTAGGTTGCAATGTCTATATAGTTCCGTTTTTGTTGTGGGGAATCCTTTTACTTTCCACTTTTTGTAGCATTCATCTCTTTGCAGATTGAGTATGTCTGCTCCATTCTTGCAGATGTCTTCTTTATTGTTTTCGTATAGTTCTATGTAGTTTTGTTCGTTCATGTCAGGTGTGTAAAGGCAGTTTTAGAATTGTTTTTTTATCCAGTCGTACCCTTTTTCTTCCAGTTCCAATGCCAGTTCTTTTGGTCCTGTTTTTACGATTTTTCCGTCGTATAGAATGTGAACAAAGTCCGGCACGATGTAGTCGAGTAATCTTTGGTAGTGTGTGATTACCATGCTTGCATTTTCTTTTGTTTTCAGTTTGTTTACTCCATTTGCCACAATTCTTAGCGCGTCAATATCAAGTCCAGAATCTGTTTCATCGAGGATGGAGAGTTGAGGTTCAAGCATAGCCATTTGGAATATCTCGTTACGTTTTTTCTCGCCTCCAGAGAATCCTTCGTTTACGGATCGATTAGTCAGTTTGTTGTCCATTTCCACCAATTCTTTTTTCTCTCTCATCAGTCGCAGGAAGTCAGAAGCGGAGAGTTGTGGTAGGTTTTGGTGTGCTCTTTTTTCGTTAACAGCTGTTCTCATGAAGTTGACCATGCTGACTCCCGGTATTTCAACCGGATATTGGAAACTCAGGAATATTCCCTCTCTGGCTCTTACTTCCGGTGACATTTCCAGTAGGTTTTTCCCATTAAACCATACTTCACCTTGTGTGACTTGGTATGCAGGATGTCCCGTGAGAACAGACGAGAGAGTAGATTTTCCGGCTCCGTTAGGTCCCATGATGGCATGTACTTCGCCTTTATTTATGTTGAGATTAACGCCTTTAAGAATTTCTTTGCCATTGATGGTGGCGTGTAGGTTTTTGATTTCGAGCATCATATTATTTGTTTGTTATTTTATAATCTTGTTTTTGTGTTTTTCGAAATATGCCGGTAGTGCATTTTCAAATAATTGTATTGCTTCTTCCAGAGATGTGTAGCTTTCACCTCCCGAAGCGTTTAAGTGTCCTCCTCCATTAAATAATTCGGCAGCCAGTTCGTTGCAAGGGAAATCCCCTTGTGAGCGCAGAGATATTTTGATTTTGTCTTTATCCTCTCTCATCATGACGGAGAACTGTATTCCTTGAATGGAGAGTGGTAGGTTTACCAATCCTTCAGCATCTCCCGATTGGAAATTAAACGGATATAGTTCTCGTCCGGACAGTGTGATGAGTGCGGTGTGATATTGCGGGAATGTTTTCATTTTTTTGTACAGGCAATATCCCATGAGTCTCATTCTTTCTTCAGAGTAGTGATTGAAAACATTTTGGTAGATTTGGTCTTTGTCCACTCCTTTTTTGAGTAGTTCAGATAAGATGTTATATATTTCCGGTTGATTTGAGTTGTAGGAGAAATTTCCAGTGTCTGTCATCATTCCGGTGTATATACATTGTGCGCATTGTAGGTTTATGTCATTGTAGTGTCCCATTCTGCAAATGAGTCGGAACACCAATTCGCTCGTAGAGCTGATGTGTGGGTATGAGATTACCACTTGTGCCAGGTCGGAAGGGTATAGGTGGTGGTCCACCATCAGTTTTTTTGCCTTAGAAGCGATGAGTTTGTCGCACATTTTTCCTGTTCTGGTAGGAGTGTTGAAGTCCAGGCATACAATGAGGTCAGTGTTGTTGATGATTAAGTCAGCTTCTTCGCTTTTTTCTTCGTAGTTGATGATGCCTTCCGCTCCGGGCATCCATTTTAGGAAATCAGGGAAATCATTGGGTGTGATAACCGCAACCGTTTCTTTCCCAATTGTTTTGAGTAGGTGATATAATCCGAGTGAAGACCCGAGTGCGTCTCCGTCCGGTCCGATATGTGTTACGATAGCGATGGAATGCGCTTCGTAGAGCAATTCTTTTGCTTTGTTTATTTCGTCTTTATTTATGACTTCTGTAATCATTTTCAGTTTCGTTAAAATAATCGATCCATTATGCGTGGAAGTCCCTAATGTAGGGTTTTTTCCGATTAACTTACAAAGATAGTGCAAGGTGAGCGAAATG
>CALGCU010000233.1 GCA_937886455.1 uncultured Bacteroidales bacterium
AACAAATGGAAGGTTTTTCATATTTTCTTCCATTTTCTTCTGTAGCTGTATATGGAGGAAATGATGGTCAAGCGTGGGAAATACAGAAGAACGGTCTCACTAAGGGTGCAGATGTGGTGATTGCTACTCCGGGTAGGTTGCTCTCTCACATCAATCTTTATCCGATAGATTTCTCACATGTGAAGTATTTCATTTTAGATGAGGCAGACAGGATGTTAGACATGGGATTTTATGATGACATCATGCAGATTGTGAAAAGATTGCCTCGCGAGCGTCAAACCATCCTATTCTCAGCCACTATGCCCGATAAAATTCGTGAGTTGGCACGCACAATTATGCACAATCCTACAGAGGTGAAGATAGCGGTGTCTATGCCTCCTGAAGCTATTTCACAGTCGGCATATATATGTAAAGAGTCGCAGAAGAATCTACTCCTACAAGACCTTTTGAAAGACAAGAATCTGAGTAAGGTGATTCTGTTTTCGTCTTCCAAATTAAAAGTGAAAGAACTCACACGCACTTTGCGCAAAATGGGCATAAAGGCTCATGAGATGCACTCCGACTTGCAGCAGGAGCAACGTAATGCCGTTATGCATGAGTTTCGGAATAATCGTGTAGAAGTGTTGGTGGCTACAGACATTGTTTCGCGTGGCATTGATGTGGATGATATTCCCCTTGTTATCAATTATGATGTTCCCAGAGATGCAGAGGATTATGTACATCGCATAGGGCGTACGGCACGTGCGGCTAATAGCGGGTTGGCTATTACCTTAGTTTCGGAAGAAGACCAGCATTATTTCAAGCGTATAGAAACTTTCCTCAAGAAGGATATTACCAAAATACCTCTTCCGCATGAGATGGAACCGGTGTTGTATCAACCTGTTGAACAAAGAACTCATCGTAGAAGGTTTTCAAGGAAGCAGCATAAGCCTTATGACCATAGAGGAAAGGGACGTGTAAAAAAGCATAATAACAATACAGTTAAAACAAATAAGACAAGTAATAACCCTTAAAATAGCATGATGATGAATTTTGTAGACGAACTTACATGGCGTGGTATGGTGCACACAACAATGCCCGGCACCAAAGAACTTTTAGACAAAGAAATGGTTACTGCCTACCTTGGAATTGACCCAACAGCCGATTCGCTTCATATCGGCCACTTGTGTGGTGTGATGATGTTGCGCCATTTTCAACGCTGTGGTCACAAGCCCTTGGCCTTGATTGGAGGTGCAACAGGTATGATTGGTGACCCATCCGGTAAATCTGCTGAACGTAATCTATTGGACGAAGAAACCCTTCGTCATAATCAAGAGTGCATAAAAAAACAGTTAAGTAAATTCCTTGATTTCGAATCGGATGCTCCTAATAGTGCAGAACTTGTCAATAATTATGATTGGATGAAAGATTTCTCATTCCTTGATTTTGCAAGAACAGTGGGAAAGCACATCACAGTCAATTATATGATGGCAAAAGACTCTGTTCAAAAACGTTTGAATGGTGAAGCACGAGATGGACTTTCCTTTACTGAGTTTACCTATCAGTTGTTGCAAGGTTATGATTTCTTGCATCTGTTTACTACTAAAAACTGTAAGTTGCAAATGGGTGGTTCTGACCAATGGGGTAATATCACCACAGGAGCAGAGCTTATACGTCGTACCAATGGTGGAGAGGTTTATGCCTTGACTTGTCCGCTTATTACTAAAGCAGACGGGGGTAAGTTTGGTAAGACTGAATCCGGCAATATCTGGCTTGATCCACGCTACACATCCCCTTACAAGTTTTATCAATTCTGGCTTAATGTGAGTGATGAAGATGCACAACGTTACATCAAGATATTCACCTCATTAGGTCAAGAAGAAATCAATGGACTTATTGAGCAACACCAAGAAGCTCCTCATCTGCGTATTTTGCAAAAGCGATTGGCTCAAGAAGTTACTGTGATGGTTCATTCACAAGAGGCTTATGAGTCAGCAGTGGAAGCCTCTAATATATTGTTTGGTAATGCTACTTCAGAGACTTTGAAGAAGATAGAGGAGGATACTCTTCTTGCTGTGTTTGAAGGTGTGCCACAATTTCAATTGAAACGTGAAGACCTTGCAGAAGGAGTTAAAATAATGCAACTTCTTACCGATAATGCACAAGTGTTTCCATCCAAGGGCGAATTGCGCAAGTTGATTCAGAGTGGTGGAGTGAGTGTGAATAAGGAAAAAGTAGTTGACCAAGAAATGTTGATTACGTCAGAACTTCTTCTTAATAGTAAATATCTATTGGTTCAAAAAGGAAAGAAAAACTATTTTCTGTTGATTTTTGAATAATTTTCTTCTTAGGATTTGGTGGAAAAAGAAAAAAGTTGTACTTTTGCACCGATTTCGCAAGAATCATAGAGTTTGTCTCATGGTGTAATGGCAGCACAACAGGTTTTGGTTCTGTTTGTCTTGGTTCGAATCCAGGTGAGACAACAAAGAAAGAACGTCATGAATGGCGTTCTTTTTTTGTTTATTTCA
>CALGCU010000234.1 GCA_937886455.1 uncultured Bacteroidales bacterium
TGAAGATCTGTACTACGGCAACATCAGCCCGTGCGAGCGTGACATGAAGCGTGGGTCACGGATGGACAAACTGGTGAAGCTCATCTGCAAGAACGAGGAAAGTCTATCAGTTACAGCCGTGAGCATTTTATGCAACTCTATAGAGCTGCTGTGGAGCATCAACAAGGTCAAATTATAGCCATACGTAATCCGGAGGGGACGCTTCTTGCCGCCGTTTTTCTGGTGTGGGATGCTACTACGACCTATTTTCTCATTCCTGCCCATAGCACTACCTATGCTGCGACAGGCGCACCAGCGTTGATGGTTTTAGAAGCCATTAAGTGGGCTCGTGGCAAGTCGGTGTCCTTTGACTTTGAAGGCAGCATGATTAAAAACATCGAAAACTCATATCGCCAATTTGGAGCGACCAAAACCTATTATTATAGTGTTCATCGCTACTATAATTGGTTATTCCGCTTTGCCCTGCTCTATAACAGCATAATCAGTAGAAAAAAAAGATGAAATAATTATGGAATTATTTCTGTAATAAAAATAAAACCCATATCTTTGCCGAGAAATTAAGACTCAATTAACCATAAAATTATAAGAACATGTCAAAAGTAACAGTAGTAGGTGCAGGTAACGTAGGTGCTACGTGTGCTAATGTGTTGGCAGTTAATGAAGTAGCCAACGAAGTTGTATTGATTGATATCAAAGAAGGTTTTGCAGAAGGTAAAGCAATGGACATTATGCAAACCGCTCAATTAATGGGATTTGATACAATAGTTAAAGGTGTGACCAATGATTACGCACAAACAGCTAACTCAGATGTAGTAGTAATTACTTCCGGTATGCCTCGTAAACCAGGTATGACCCGTGAAGAGCTCATTGGAGTTAATGCCGGTATTGTTAAATCTGTAGTAGCTAATATCCTTAAGTACTCTCCAGATGCGATTCTTGTGATTGTTGCTAATCCTATGGACCCAATGGCGTACTTAACATTGCATGCATTCGGATTGCCACGCAACCGAGTTATTGGTATGGGTGGTGCTTTGGACAGTTCACGTTTCAAATATTTCCTCAGCCAAGCATTAGGATGCAATGCCAATGATGTGGATGGTCTTGTAATTGGTGGACATGGTGACACAACCATGATTCCTTTGGCAAGTCTTGCTACCTATAAGGGTATTCCGGTGTCTCAACTTTTGCCGGCAGAGAAATTAGAAGAAGTAGTGAAGCAAACCATGGTGGGTGGTGCTACTCTTACAGGCTTGTTGGGTACTTCAGCTTGGATGGCACCCGGTGCAGCTTCTTCATTCTTAGTAGAATCAATCATCAAAGACCAAAAGAAGATGATTGTTTGTGCAACCGCTTTGGAAGGTGAGTATGGTATGAATGATATCACTATCGGTGTTCCAGTTATTATTGGTCGCAATGGTATTGAACAAATCATTGAATTGCCGCTTAACGAAGATGAAAAAGCTAAATTAGCAGCTAGTGAAGCAGCAGTAAGAAAAACTAACAATATCTTGAAAGAAACAGGTATATTGTAATAGATAAAGAAACATCACTAATCATCAATAAGTTGTTTTGAGAAGGAATATCGCTGTGAAGCGAGATTCCTTCTCTTTTTGTGTGTGGGTGTGATGATTGTAGTTTATTCGTATTGGTATTGTAACTTCATTCTATCTGATTCCTATCTAGTAGTCCCGAGATGGTCCCGAGATGGTCCCGAGGATGATAGGACATTTCAATAAGCTCATAAGAGGGGCTTGTCTGAT
>CALGCU010000235.1 GCA_937886455.1 uncultured Bacteroidales bacterium
AACGAACGTCCTGTAGGCTCCGCCGTCCTGTAGCTCACATCGTGAGCGTCCTAATCCATAGGATAAAAATACAATCAAGCAACCTAAAATATAGTTAACACCAACAAGATTCAGGCGAAGCAGTCCTAAAGCAAGCAAAGCGTGCGTCCTGTAGTAAGTGAAACGAACGTCCTATAGGCTCCGCCGTCCTGTAGCAAGCGAAGCGAGCGTCCTGTAGGTCTCCGACCGTCCTACAGCAAGCGTAGCGCAGCGTCCTGTACAAAAACATCCACACACCATCTCATCACAAATTAAAACACAGATTTTTTACCCCTCAAAGGTTTTATCATCCCTTTGCAATCAAAAGAAATTTATGTACCTTTGCCAAAATATCAAAACATACTTAGTAAGCAGAAATGCAAGACGAAAAACTCATACAAGACATCACGTCTGGTGAATACAAATACGGATTCACCACTGATATAGAAACGGAAATTATACCCATCGGTATAAATGAAGATATCATACGCCTCATCTCACAAAAAAAAGAAGAACCGGAATGGTTGTTGGAATTCAGACTCAAAGCTTTTGAAAAATGGAAAACAATGACCATGCCCACATGGGCACACTTAGATATTCCACCTATTGACTATCAAGCAATAGCCTATTACGCAGCACCAAGAAAAAAAGCACCTAATAGTCTGGATGAGGTGGACCCGGAACTACTGAAAACATTTGAAAAACTCGGCATACCCCTCGAAGAACAAAAAGCACTCTCCGGAATGGCTGTAGATGCCGTAATGGATAGCGTCTCCGTAAAAACAACGTTTAGAGACAATCTGGCTGAACTTGGCATTATATTCTGTTCATTCTCCGAAGCTGTTAAACACCACCCCGATTTAGTAAAGAAATACCTCGGATCTGTCGTACCATACACCGACAACTTCTTCGCCGCACTCAACTGCGCTGTATTCTCCGATGGATCGTTCGTGTACATACCAAAAGGGGTCAGATGCCCGATGGAATTATCCACATATTTCCGTATCAATGCAGGTAACACCGGACAATTTGAACGAACACTCATTGTAGCCGACGAAGGTAGTTACGTGTCTTATCTGGAAGGATGCACAGCTCCTATGAGAGACGAAAATCAACTACACGCCGCCATTGTTGAAATCGTGGTAATGAAAGATGCCGAAGTAAAATACTCCACTGTCCAAAATTGGTATCCCGGTGATAAAGACGGAAAAGGGGGTATATATAACTTTGTCACAAAAAGAGGAATTTGTGCCGGTGAAAACGCAAAATTATCATGGACACAAGTGGAAACTGGTTCGGCAATCACATGGAAATACCCAAGCTGCATACTGCGCGGAGACAACTCGCAAGGCGAGTTCTACTCGGTGGCACTGACAAACAATTTCCAGCAGGCCGACACCGGAACAAAGATGATACATATCGGCAAAAACACCACATCAAAAATTATATCCAAAGGTATTTCTGCCGGATTCTCCAATCAAACTTATCGCGGTTTGGTAAAAATAGCTCCGTCTGCTAACAATGCACGCAACTATACGCAATGTGACAGTTTGCTTATTGGTACAACCTGCGGTTCGCATACTGTACCATATATTGAAAACCGCAATAAAACTGCTCAGCTGGAACATGAAGCCACAACGTCAAAAATATCTGACGAACAACTTTTCTATTGTATGAGCCGAGGAATAAAAGAAGAAGAAGCCGTTAGCCTTATTGTTAACGGATTCTGCAAAGAAGTTATGCAGCATTTGCCTATGGAATTTGCTATTGAGGCTGCAAAATTGATAAACA
>CALGCU010000236.1 GCA_937886455.1 uncultured Bacteroidales bacterium
ATCTATTTCTTTGTGCCCTGCTCTCCAGTTTTGATCTAAAATGCGATAGCCTTTTCGTTCCAGGAAGTCGATAGCATGTTGCTCTCCTGATTTTCCAAGTTCATTGTGTTGTGCCATAGTTGCGTGGTAGATGTATTTGCAGACAAAGATAAGGTTTTTCTTTTATTCACAGTTGGTTGGTTTATCGGCATGAGATTTTGCGGGACATCTGGTAATAAAACCACGCAAAATAGCAGTTGCTATATTGCTGATTTATAAGCGTTTACCCCCCCCCCGAAAAAGTCTGTTTTTTCCTTGATTTTCCGGTATATTATTGCTTACTTTGCAGGCGAAAAAAACATCATCAATGGTTTTAAAAGAGATTCCAACTGCTGATGATGTCATGATAATCGTAGGAATCTCAATTTGACAAACAAGATGAAAAAGGTATTCATTGGAATTTTTTCCGTTATGATTTCTTTAGGTGCATGGGCACAAAGTAACGAGTTGGGTATTATTGCCGGTGGTATGAATGGTGTGAGTTATAAAAAGATTATGAGTGAGACTTTTGCCATTCAAACAGACTTGGCTGTTGGTTTTCAGCGTACTGTTGTAGGGGATGCTTACATAGATGCTTCTGGAGATTTTCTGGATTTTACATTAAATCCCAACTTTCTATATAACAAAACTTTGGATGGTAAGTTATATGCCTTTGCCGGAGGTGGTGCGAGTGTGGGTTTAGCTCATGTATTACAGAATCCGACTCCGGTTTTTGGTAAGTTTGGTGTGAATGCGATGATGGGTTTTGGATATAAGTTTACTAACACTCCCCTAAGCATTGCTTTAGATTTTCGTCCGGGTTATGCAATGTTATTGAACATTGGTTGGGAAGCACTCTTTCATTCATTTGACTGGCATTTGGGTTTGAGTGCTCGCTATTGCTTTTAATCCATAGTGTGAGGTTAGATTATGGAAGTTTAAGGAGGAAGTCGGATAGAGTGATATAAAAAAGAGGGATGCTAGGTTAAACACAGCATCCCTCTTTTTATGATTTAGGGTTATTTTGGCGTTTTTTATTTTCTTCGCCAAACTATATAACTGGTGTTTTTAGGCATTTTGCGACGACCTGTATAATAGTTGTCGTCTCCAAATTCATGGATTATTCCGGCTTTGTCAACCGCCCATCCGTAGGCAGAAGAACCTACCAGGTAGACTGCTTGATTGACATGCAAATCAACTAGTGCTTGTGAGAAATCATGGAAGGACTCTGTTGTCCCGGTTTCCACCATAAAGATTTCGCCTTGTCGTTCACAAATACCTCTTCTGATGGATTTTCCTTTCAATTCATTTTCTACAATTTCGCCATTACTTACCAAGGGATATTGGCGAAAGAAGTATCCACCTTCCTCTGTAGCTTGTTCAAATAGAGGCGAATTGTCAGCCACTCCGATTGTGACTTGCCCGTTTATAGAAGCGCAATATCCTTTTTTTGAGAGTCCCCATGCTTTGGGTTCTCCTTTCAACACAAATGCTCCCACTATTCCTCCATTGTCAGCGCGCACATCCGCCGCTTGTGCCGCATATATGACAGTGGTGTCGTTCTGGTTCATTCTTCCTATGTGTAAAGATAGTTCGGCATTATGCGGGATGTATATCCTAATCGGTATATCATTGATTACTGTATCTTTAATCTCTGTGTAGCCTATCGTGGCAGAGTCGGGCGTATTTCCCAGCCACTGTAAAGGCATTGGTTCGGGCTCTTCTACCGGCTCAAATAAAGCCGGTTCTGGTTCTTGGAGTTGTTGAATTTTATTTTGCTTGTGATTTGCCACAGCCCAAATAATCAATCCTACGAGCAATACGATTAGCACAGAAAGAATAATCATCCATTGCTTTCGTGATAGCGTTTTCTTGGGATTTTCTCCACGAATCACTCGGATTTGGTCATCTCTTATTTCTTTATATTCACTCATTCTTTCATCTCCTTTTCTACAAATTCTTTTAATTGTTTTAATGCTTCTTTTGACGCTGTTACCGCATAGTGGAATGTGGCAGCATCTGAGAGTATCAATTTTTGTTTTTGTACATTGATATAATATATGTAAGAACGATTGATAATAATCCCCTTACCTATACGAATAAAAATTTCACTTTCTTTCCCTAATTGTTCTCCGAAGATTTTTTCCAATTGGCCGAGTTGATAAGACAACATTCGTGATTCCCCATCAACCTGCATTAGGGCAGAATAATTTCCATCGGACGATATATAAACGATGTTGGTTGGTGAGATACGCACCAACTCATTGGATGTTGATATAAGTAGTTTTGATCGCATATTTATTTCTTACACTGCAAAATTAGAGTAGATTTTTGTAGTGGGCAAATTTTAGGGGTTAGAATGTATGAAATATGCTTGTGAATGTATGAAATGTGCTTCTGGATGTATGAAATGTAATTTTGAAGATTACTTCTTCGCTCGGTTTACACTTGCACTATCTTTGCCTGCGGCCAAGATAGGCGGCGGCTCGGAAATGCTCAAATAAATTTGGCATTTCGCTCGCCTTGCACTATCTTTGCCATTTAAAGTAGATAAGATAGGATGGCAAGTGAAAATACAGTGTTACGCACAGAACATTTGGTAAAGAAGTATGGCAAACGTACTGTGGTGAATGATGTTTCCATTGAGTTGCATCAAGGAGAAATTGTAGGCCTGCTCGGTCCAAATGGTGCAGGAAAAACAACCACCTTTTATATGACCACAGGTCTTGTCACTCCCAATGAGGGCAAAATCATTTTGGATGACACAGACATTACTAAATACCCGATGTATAAGCGTGCTCAAAACGGCATTGGTTATCTTCCACAAGAGGCTTCTGTGTTTCGCAAGATGAGTGTGGAAGACAATATCATGGCTGTGCTGGAGATGACTAATTTTTCAAAAGAATATCAAAAAGAAAAATTGGAGCAACTGATTAAGGAGTTTAACTTATCGCATGTAAGAAAAAACTTGGGAGACCGACTTTCCGGTGGTGAACGCCGTCGCACTGAAATTGCCCGTTGCTTAGCTATTGAACCACGTTACATCATGCTCGACGAACCCTTTGCCGGTGTTGACCCAATTGCTGTACAGGAGATTCAAGACGTTGTGTGGCGGTTGAAAGATAAAAATATTGGAATCCTCATCACCGACCACAATGTGG
>CALGCU010000237.1 GCA_937886455.1 uncultured Bacteroidales bacterium
ATTAGAAGATTTAAATACAAAAGATCCATTAGATATATTAGCATATCAATATGATTTAGTGTGTAATGGTGTAGAATTATCATCTGGAGCAGTAAGAAATCATAGTATAGAGATAATGCTAAAAGCATTTGAAATAGCAGGATATAGCAAAGAAGATATAGAGCATAAATTTGGAGCATTATTTAATGCATTTAGCTATGGTACACCACCACATGCTGGAGCTGCTGCAGGAATAGACAGAATTATAATGCTTTTAGCAAAAGAAGACAGCATAAGAGAAGTTATCGCATTCCCTAAGAACCAGAATGCTCAGTGTATGGTAAGTGAAGCTCCGGGAGTTGTAGAAGAGGAACAGCTTGATGAACTTGGTATCAAGATCAAGGAGCAGGAATAAAAGCAATATATAAACAAAAGAAAAAGAGGAGTGTTACATAAACAATCCTCTTTTTCTTGGGTGGCAGATGGGGCTCGAACCCACGACCTTCGGAACCACAATCCGACGCTCTAACCAACTGAGCTACAGCCACCATTTCAGTGGCGCAAAGATACGTCAAAAGAGTGGGCTGTGCAAATAATTTGTGAAGATTTTTTTAGAAGATGGTCTAATTACTTGAATTATAAGTGCTAAAATATTGATATAAATAATGAATTTAGTGTATTTATCACCTTCTGTACACAAGGAAATGCAGGAAATAAAGACGGAAATTGTACTTTCTATGAATGGAATTGTGGCAGAATCATTGACAAATCAAGGACTGATTTATAAACGAAACTATGGCGTATTGACCTCTCGTTTGAGCGAAATAGCACGCAAACACACACGCAACAGTCAATTGGCTGAGGCTATGTGGTACTCGGGCGAAAGAGAGTTTATGTTGTTGGCATGTATGCTGCAACCTGTAGAAGAATTTTCACTGCTTTCTGCGCGTAAATGGTTACAGAAAGTGAATAATGTTGAATTGGCAGAACAACTTTCTTTTCATCTCTTGAGCCGACTCCCCTTTGCTGATGAAATTGCTGACTATGCTCTGCAACAAGAGGATGTATGGACAAAAATGCTTGCACTATATATTCTTCCACGCATCACAAGTCGTTTGGATAAACACGCTTGTGAACGTTTCTTGACGCATGTGTTGCCTTTGTTGGACACACCCCACCTGCCCTTATTTCATACGGCAGTAAATGTAGTGCAACATTTTTGTGAGGCAAACCACACATTGGCACAGTATTGATGGCAACAACTGGAGATAAAACAACACAATGAACGACAAACGTATCTAAAAAGCATATTGGAAAGTTTTTGTGATGAAATAAGCTAATTGTAAATAACTCTTGTGTTTTTACATGTGTTTTAGTAACTTTGTGTGCTCAAATTTGAAATAAAATGGATGTATTGGTAGATTATAAAAATGTAGAGATTAGGCAACAAGAAAACACAATTCTTCGAGATGTCAATCTGCAAATCGGAAAAGGTGAAGTGGTGTATCTGTTGGGTAAAGTGGGTAGTGGAAAGAGTTCTTTGCTTAAAACTCTTTACGCTGAATTGCCCATCAAACTGGGAGAAGCTTCTGTGTTAGACTATAATCTACGGAAAATACGTCGACGTGATATCCCTGAACTGCGTCGAAAAATTGGCATTGTCTTTCAGGATTTCCAACTTTTGCAAGACCGAACCGTGTATGAGAATCTTTCTTTTGTTCTGAAAGCTACAGGATGGAAAGATAAAAAAATGATGAAATCACACATCGAACAAGTGCTCACACAAGTGGGAATGCAAAATAAAGCCTATCGAATGCCTCATAAATTGTCGGGAGGTGAACAACAACGTGTGGTAATAGCAAGGGCATTGCTGAATTCCCCGCAAATCATATTGGCAGATGAACCAACTGGGAATCTTGACCCAACTACCGGTAGGGAATTGATGGAATTGCTATACAGCGTTCGGGGAGCAGGAACCACACTCTTGATTGCTACTCATAATCACACGTGGACTGAATTATTCCCCGGAACAAAACTCATCTTTGAGAATGAATGTGTGAAAAAAATAGAAGGGTAATTCTTCTAACTCTATTGCACGCAACTCATCGAACATGATATTTATTCACCATAAAGAAGGCAATTTTTCGTCTTCTTAGGATGACTTGTTTGTCTCTATTCTTTAAATATGTGGAGATTTTACGTTTCTTCTGTCTATTTCTCCACATTTCTTAATGGTTTATGTGCTAATTTTGTCGTGTTAAATATGTAATTGAATAACTGTATGAAAAGAATTTTTTTGTTTGTTTTGGCTGCCCTCTGTAGCATGGGATATATCAAAGCTCAAAATACAGCGTTCGGGCACGGAGCTAAAGCCACTGGAGGGGGTAATGTGAGCCCAACTTTGGTGGATACTTATGATGAATTAAAAAATGCTTTGTCTGCATCTGAGGCAAAGGTAATTGTGATTACAAAAAATATCTCTTTTGCGGGTAAGTCACGCATCACATGTTCTAAATCCAATAAGACCATCTTGGCAAAGAAAGGTGTAGTGCTGGAAACTACTGGTTTTGAAAGCAAAACTTCTGGAGTCTTTTTGTTTAAGGGATGCTCTAACATCATTTTGCGCAACGTGAAAATGGAAGGACCGGGAGCTGATGATAATCAATGTCAAGACTTACTCAATCTCGATGGAGCAACCAACGTGTGGGTGGACCACTGCGAGTTCTCTGATGGAGTGGATGGTAACTTTGATATCATTGGCAATTCGGATAACATCACAGTGTCTTGGTGTCGTTTCTTCTATGAAAAAACTCCTAAAGTGGCTCACCAATTCTCAAACCTTATTGCGTCTAATGCTACCATGAAACCATCGGATGGGCCCTATACCATTACATTTGCATACAACTGGTGGGACCACGGATGTGCTCAACGTATGACACGTAGCCGAAATTCTGACCTTCATTTCGTAAGTAACTACTGGAATTCTAACAATGCGAGCTATTACATCGGACCGGGTACTACTTCTCTCTACATTGAAGGATGTTATTTTGATGGAAATGTAGAGAAGAAAAATATCATTAAAGATGCTTATGAAGGAGATAATAGTTGGACAATTGTTGATTCCTATGCAAAAAAAGGATTGCCTTCTAATAATGGGTCTGTGGCAAAACCAACTTATGCCTATACGGTTATCCCATACAAAGATGTTCCTTCTCGCATTACTGATGCTTCATGCGGTGCTGGTGCAACATTGATTGTGAATGATGATGGTAGTGTAAGCTCTCCATGTGACTCGGAAAATCCTTCGTTAACACTGACTTCTGGGAAGAAAGATCAAACTGTGACTGAGGGAAATGCAATAAACTCTATCGTGTTTACTGCCGGTGGCAGCGCTACAAACTTGACAGTGAACGGACTCCCACAAGGGGTAACTGGTTCTGTTAATGGTTTGGTGCTTACCATTACGGGAACTCCTAAAACAACTGCTACCTACACTGTTACTGCTACTGACGGAAAACAAAATGCTACCCTCACTGGTACTATTACAGTGAAAGCTGCATCTACAGGTGGTGGAGGTAATACGGAAGTAGGCGACGAACTCTGTGTGGATTTAACCACTGGTGCTATGCCTTCTGTTGAGGGAGTGGAAATACAAATCGTGAATGACGGAACGGGTACTAAGGCTACTACTTGGGAAACAACCGGCATGAAATTAAACACAAATAAAGCTGGTATTTCGTTTGATTTGTCTGCATTGAACAAAAAATTGGTAAGTGTGTCTTTTGATGTGGAACTACCTAATTGGACTACAGAAAAAAACACTGTGGCTTATGGCTTTGAAACTGGCTCTACAACTGAATCTTACACACTGTCTGATAATAAAGTGACCACAATAACAGTGGATGCTCCGGCTGGCACTACCGGTTTTACCATTG
>CALGCU010000238.1 GCA_937886455.1 uncultured Bacteroidales bacterium
CGGCGAATAAATTTTATAAATACAGTGCTACGTCATTGAAGTGGCGACAGTGCTTTTTAGTTACCACTTAAATATAAAAGTTATATAAATAAATTCTACAAGTACTTCGCTACGTCATTTGGGGTGGGGATAGTGCTTTTTAGTTAGTTTTTTGTTGGTTGGTAATTGGTTTGTGTGTGAAATATTGTCGGCGAAGTGGGTAATTTTTTGTTTTCTGTGGAAAATATGTGAATAAAGTTTGATTATCATTGATTGTTTCGATGTTTTTTTATACTTTTGTAGGCTGAAATGCAATGTAGAGATGTCAAAATCAGACTCTGTTATTGAGCACACCGGAGTAGTTGAGCGTATTCATGACGGCAAGTTGCTTGTGACCATCACTCAGATGGCTGCATGTGCGGGTTGTCATGCTCGTTCTGCGTGTGGTGCGGCTGATATGAGCGAGAAGCAGATAGATGCCATCAGCACCGATTCGGACATAAGGGTGGGTGATCATGTGGTTGTGTATGGTCATCGTGCATTGGGAATGAGAGCTGTTTTTCTTGCTTTCGTTCTTCCTTTTTTTATACTTTTGGCAACCTTGTTTTTATTGCAACAGACATCGCTCAGTGAGGGTTTGAGTGGTACGTTATCTTTGGTCACACTGATTCCTTATTATATTATTCTTTCTTTTTTCAAAGACAAGTTAAAACGGAGTTTTATTTTTTATGCTCGCAAATCGGATGTTTGAGTGAGGTGATTTATGAGGGATGGAGAACGACAACTTATTGACTAATTAAATATTCAACTATAAAATTAACTAACATGAACCTGATTGTAGTGTCATTAATTACACTGGGTGTTACAGGTTGCTTAGCAGCCGTTATATTGTATGTAGCTGCCCAGAAGTTTAAGGTATTTGAAGACCCCCGCATTGAAGAAGTGGAAGCTTTACTTCCGGGTGCCAATTGTGGAGGTTGTGGTTTTGCCGGCTGTCGTAATTTTGCGGAAAGTTGCGTAAAGGCTGATTCTATGGATGGGTTGTTGTGTCCGGTAGGAGGTCAACCCACAATGGAAAAGGTGGCAGAAGTTCTTGGTAGGGCTGCAGCCGTGGCTGAGCCGATGGTTGCTGTTGTGCGGTGTAACGGTACTTGTGCAAATCGTCCCAAGACAAGCCAATTTAACGGAACAAAGAATTGTCAAATTGTTTCTAACCTTTATGGTGGTGAAACAGGTTGTTCTTTTGGTTGTGTAGGTTTTGGTGATTGTGCTGCAGCATGTAAGTTTGGAGCTTTGCACATCAATCCGGAAACCGGTCTTCCAGAAATAGATGAAGAGAAGTGTACCGCTTGTGGTGCTTGTGTTAAGGCATGTCCCAAGCAGATTATCGAGCTTCGTAAGAAAGGTCCTAAGTCACGTCGTATTTTCGTTAGTTGTGTCAACAAGGACAAGGGTGGTGTAGCTCGTAAGGCATGTTCAGCTGCATGTATTGGTTGTGGCAAGTGTGCAAAAGAGTGTCCGTTTGAGGCTATCACTGTGGAGAATAATGTGGCGTACATAGATTTCACTAAATGTAGATTGTGTCGTAAGTGTGTAGCTGTGTGTCCTACCGGTGCTATTCACGAAGTGAATTTCCCAGCCCGTGCTCCTCAAGTTGAAAAAACGGCTTCAGCCCCTGCCGGTGCGGCCAAAGTTTCAGAGGAGACTTCTAATAATTAATCGTAAAAAAACAATTCTAAATTATAAAGCGTAATGAAAACATTTAGAATCGGAGGTGTGCATCCGCACGAGAATAAGCTCTCAGCCGGTCAATCCATTAAAAATGCACCCCTACCTAACCAAGCTGTTGTGTTGCTCGCACAACACTTAGGAGCGCCAGCCACTCCTATTGTTGAAAAAGGAGCAGAAGTAAAAGTGGGACAACTTATTGCCCCAGCTACAGGATTTATATCCGCCAATGTACATTCGCCGGTATCCGGGAAAGTGGCAAAGATTGACACCATAGTAGATGGATGGGGTATGAAGACTCCAGCTGTGTTTATAGATGTGGAAGGTGACGAATGGATGGAAGATATAGACCGTTCAGCCGACATCAAGCCGATATGCAAGCTCGAACCTGCAGAAATTGTGAAGAAAGGGGGAGATGCCGGGGTAGTAGGACTTGGTGGTGCTTGTTTTCCAACACATGTAAAATTGTCTCCTCCTCCGGGCAAGAAGGCAGAGGTGTTGATAGTCAATGCAGTGGAGTGTGAGCCTTATCTGACCTGTGACCATCAATTGATGATGGAGCATGGAGAAGAGATTATGATAGGTATCGGTATTATCATGAAGGCTATCGGTGTGGACAAAGCCATTGTCGGCATAGAGAAAAACAAGCCCGATGCTATAGCCCATATGAAGTCATTAGCTTCAAAAGTGATGGGTGTGGAAGTGATTCCTCTCAAGCTCAAATATCCACAAGGAGGTGAGAAACAGCTTATAGATGCATGTATTGGCCGTCAGGTGCCAAGTGGTGCACTTCCTATTGAGGTGGGTGCTGTGGTGCAAAATGTGGCTACCGTATATGCCATTTATGAAGCAGTACAAAAGAATAAGCCATTGATTGAGCGTGTAGTGACAGTGACCGGTAAAGAAGTTAAGACTCCCGGGAACTTCCGTGGTCGTTTTGGAACACCTCTTTCCACGCTGTTAGATATGGCGG
>CALGCU010000239.1 GCA_937886455.1 uncultured Bacteroidales bacterium
CATGTTGTGGTGTGTCATGATTTGTCAATTAATCGAACGACAGATAGTCGGGGAGTGATAGAGGAACTCAGTTTGGAGGAATTCAAGCAGGCGCACGCTTTAGATAGGGAGACGGGTGAGGCTACAAATGAGGCTTTGCCCACACTGGAAGAGGCTCTTCGCTTAATGAAAGACAGAGCAAAAATACTCATTGAAATTAAGCGGAGGTATGCAGAGCAGTATCCCGGCATGGAGCAAAAAATAGTGGATGAGATTAATCGACTTAATATGAAGGATCAGGTCATTGTTCAATCTTTTGATGATCAGGCTATCTTTACGATGAATCGTATAGATCCTACGATTCGATTGGAGAAGTTGTTGTTTTGTCGTTTACCTTTTGGGCGGTGCTTTGATGGAAGAATCACTACATTTTCCTTTGATAAATATCGTTGTTGCAAGTCTCTGAACTTGATGTATCAATGTGCAAGTAAGAAGTTTGTCAGCGAAGCACATGCAGCAGGTTTTGAAGTAAAAGTATGGACTGTTAATTCTCCTAAAGATGTTCCTGAGAACGTAGATGGAATCATCACTAATCGTCCAGATTTGTTTAGGAATTTATAGTTGTCAGAATTAACCAGAAAGTGTTTATCAACACGTGTAGTCTCAATCGCATTGTTTATGCGGTTGAGATTTATTTTTTAGATTTTATTACTATCTGAAAAAAAACTTATTCCTATCTAGTGGTCCCGAGATGGTCCCGAGATGGTCGCGGGGATAATAGGACGGGATGCGGTTCGGCATAACAAAAAATTTAAACAGTTTAATTTTTTGCTTCTGCTCTCACCTTTCACTATCTTTGCAGAATAGTATGAATGTAGTGACATCACATAGGAATAGTAACTTGGACTGGATACGCTGTGTGGCCATTTTTTTGGTTATCACTGTGCATACCTGGTCGTTAGCTCGTGCGAGTGAAGTGGACTACCCGTTGCTTCATCGGGTTTATGATGCATTTATCGGGTGTGGTGTTCCGCTGTTTTTGATGCTTTCCGGCGGATTGCAGTTGTCTTCTCAACCTCAGTCTCTCAGTGCTTTTTATAGCAAGAGGTTAAAGCGTTTGTTAGTTCCATTTTTCTTTTGGGCTACATTGATTTATGTGTTATCGGCTTGCCTTGGTAAGTATGACGAGGTGCAGTCGCTGAAAGATGGATTGATTCACTATGTTCCTTTTGTGCTTGAAAACAAAATCAACATGGCCTATTGGTATGTTCCTTTGATGTTGTTGCTCTATGCAATAACTCCTTTTTTGCAAAAAGCACTGCATGATTGCACTCGCACAACGCGCATGGGATTGATATGCGTGTGGCTATGCGTGATTGCGCTTCGCAATGTCTATCCTGAGATGTATGTACTCAGATATACTTCTGAATTGATTGTGTATTTAGGCTTTTATGTGGTAGGTTTTTTTGTGTGTAATCCTATTGAAGGGCGGTCTTTGTCGGGTAAGCAATGGTGGGGTGTTGTGAGTATGTTTATTGTTGCACTTGTATTGTTTGTTGTGAAGGCTCCTGCGCCCACGCTATGGCGTGCTTTTATGTGTGTTGCTATGCTGGTATTATTGCTGAATGTGCGCCTTCCTCATGTTGAGATAGTGCAACGTGTGAGTCAATATAGTTATGCTATTTATCTGTTTCACATGATATTTATTCCTCCATTATATACTCTGATTCATTTTGACGGAGGCAGTGCTGCTTTGTGGCAATCTTGTTTGTGGCCAGTGCTAACTTCGGTGGTGGTGTTGCTAATCAGTTATTTGGTATGTTGGGTACTATGCAGGTGTTTTTCAAACCACAAATGGATGGGAATTAACTGATAAAATAATTTATATATCATACATTTATGAAATCAATTTTAAAAAAATCATTGCCTTATGTTGGTATTATTGCTGTGTTTTTAGTTGCATCAGCCATTTATTTTATGCCGGCTCTTCAGGGAAAAATCATTTATGCAGGTGATAGCATTAATGCAGAGGCTGCAGTGCATGAGTCAGTGGAATTTCGTGAAACGACCGGCGAGAATACTTGGTGGAACGGGACGATGTTTTCCGGCATGCCTAACTATCAGATTGGCGGTGGAAGAAACTTGGCTACTCGGATTTTATTGCCATTCTACAAGGTGTTGCAACATGGTCCTCAGAATGCAGCCTTGATTTTCTTTTTCTATTTGATAGCGGGACAGTAGCGGGACATAAAAAATATAACTCGATAAGAAATGTTCTGCTATTCCAGCATT
>CALGCU010000240.1 GCA_937886455.1 uncultured Bacteroidales bacterium
TGCCGGTAATAGAGTTTATAGAAGAAAATGGCGAGATGAGTATATTCCTTGAACATGTTTATTCGCTTGTGGATGCGAGTGTAGAACGCTACATGAAACGTGGCTTCACAGACTTAATGATTTCTTTTGGTTGTACAGGAGGACAACATCGTTCAGTGTATGCCGCCCAACACACAGCCGAACACTTACACCAAAAGTATGGAGTAGAAGTGCATTTAACCCACAGAGAACAACATATCACACAAATTCTTTCAAAGTAGATAGAGTATGAAAGCTATGGTATTTGCTGCCGGATTAGGCAGTCGTTTACGTCCGCTCACTGATATGATACCCAAAGCACTTGTTCCAATCAATGGGATGCCTCTATTAGAGCATGTATTGCTAAAAATTAAAGGAGCCGGTATTCAGGATGTGGTAGTGAATGTACATCATTTTTCTCAACAAATCATTGATTTCCTTTCCAGTAAAGAGAATTTTGGTCTCTCTATTCAAATATCCGATGAGAGCGACGAACTTCTTGAAACCGGAGGCGGACTACGCAAAGCGCTGAATCTATTGGGAGAAGCAGAGCCTGTTTTGCTCCACAATGTAGATATTCTTTCCAACCTGGATCTATCACACTTGATGGCAAGTCATTGCGAAACGGATGGAGCTACCTTAGTGGTTAGTGAGCGTACTACCAGTCGTTATCTTCTCTTTGATAAAGATAATACCTTAGCCGGATGGCATAATATAAAAACCAACGAGTTACGTCCTTCATCGGTAAATGTGGAGTATTTACGTCCGTTGGCTTTTTCGGGTATTCAAGTAGTGTCACCAAAAGTGTTAGCCTATTTGAACGATATGCCCACTCGCTTTTCTATCATAGATTTTTATTTGAAGGTTATGCACCTAACTCCTATACGTGCTTACATTCCATCCAACTATAGTATGATTGACGTGGGTAAAATAGACACACTGCATACAGCTGAAGAATTTGTACAAACAATATCATGATTTTTATTTTCTAAGATAGCATTAAACATGGACTTACATAACAGACGTAGTATACGCAAATACAAAGCAACTCCCGTTTCAGATACTTTGTTAAAACAACTCTTAGAAGTTGCCGCTCGTTCATCTAATACCGGAAACATGCAAACTTATAGTGTGATAGTGACCCGTGATGAGAAGCAAAAAGAGAAGTTGTCACCTGCTCATTTCAATCAACCGATGGTGAAACAGGCTCCTGTGGTATTAACCTTTTGCGCCGATTATAATCGTTTTAGTGAGTGGTGTAAATGCCGACAAGCAGAACCGGGCTATGACAATTTTCAGTCTTTTGTAGCAGCAGCCATTGATGCCATAGTTTGGGCACAAACTTTTGCTGTGGCTGCAGAGCGTGAAGGACTTGGTATTTGTTATTTGGGAACAACAACCTACAATGCCCATCAAATTATTGAAGCTTTGCAGTTGCCTCGATTAGTAGTGCCGGTGGTTACCCTTACTCTGGGTTATCCGGACGAGATGCCAGACTTGCAGGATCGTTTACCTATAGAAGCTATACTACATGATGAATTATATCATGAAGCCAACGAAGCAGATATAGATAAATGGTATGCGGAGAAAGAATCACTACCTGCAATGAAGAATTTTGTCAAGGAGAATCAAAAAGAAACTTTGGCTCAGGTGTTTACTGATGTGCGTTATACTAAAAAAAATAACGAGTATTTCTCTGAGGTATTCCTTGATGTGTTGAAGAAACAAGGTTTTTTAGCTTAAATAGATGAGGGGGTTATCTTCGTTCAAACAGGTTAGAATATGAAACATGGGTTAGTGTTAGAGGGTGGTGCTCTGCGTGGTTTGTTTTCTGTGGGTGTGATGGATGTGTTGATGGAACACAAGGTGCGCTTTGATGGTGCAATCGGTGTATCGGCCGGTGCATCATTTGGATGTAACTATAAGTCTGGTCAAATAGGACGTGTTATTCGTTATAACAAACGTTTTGCTAATGACTGGCGATATTGTAGTGTGCGTTCTTTCCTGACAACCGGAGAATTGTTTGGTGGTGAATTTTGTTTTCATACATTTCCTACTCAATTAGATCTTTTTGATGATGATGCTTTTGATAGTAATCCTATGGAGTTTTATGTGGTGTGTACAGATGTTGAGACTGGTACTGCACACTATCAAAAGATTATGCATAGTGACTGGAAATGTGCCGAATGGATTCGTGCTTCTTCCTCTATGCCATTAGCTGCCAAAATGATTGAATTAGACGGCAGGAAGTATATGGATGGAGGTATAACAGACTCTATTCCATTGAAATACTTCTTAGATTTGGGTTATGAAAAGAACCTTGTTATTCTCACTCAGCCTTTGGGATTTGAGAAGAAACAAACATCTTTATTGCCTCTTATTAAATTGCGCTATCATGCTTATCCTGAGTTTGTAGAGGCAATAGCTAATCGTCCAAAGATGTATAACGATACACTTTCTTTGATTACTGAAGAAGAACAAAAAGGTAGAGCCTTAGTGGTGTGTCCTCCGGAAAAACTCCCCATCAATCATGTGTCACACGACCCAGAACAAATGCAATTGGTCTATGAAATAGGCCGTAAAACAGCAGAAGCCAACTTGGATAAAATATTAGCTTATTTACACTCGTAAGATGAATATCTTCTGAGATAATGAGGTGAGGGGAGTGTTTATTGGGTTACAGAATAGAGTGTAAATGTGTATGTGCGATACATGCCATTAGGTACATCACCGAAAAAATCAACAGATTAAGTGCAGTTCTTCCTAATAATGGATTTAGAGCCACTCCCTCAGTGTGCCTGAGAGTGTGCCATATTATGCCGTGTAGCAGTAGATAAACAAAGGGTATAATCCACGCCCATCCACCTAAGTGAATCCATATCGGCAACATAATACACATTGCTATTATACCGGAGAAGAGGTAACCCCAGCACATTGCTTTGCGTCCGAATATGACAACTGTTGTATGTTTGCCTACACTTGCATCGTCTTCCATGTCCCTGTAATTATTAACCACCAACACGTTAGCAGCCAAAAGTCCCACAGCTATTGATGTGGGTAAAGCCATTGTGAGAAATTGCCATGTGGATGTTTGTAGATAACAAGTAAATACTACCGGTATGACACCAAAGAAGATTATGACAGCAAGGTCACCCAATCCATGATGAGAGAGGGGGTAGGGACCTGCACTATATGCCAGAGCGAAAATCATAATCACTAACCCAACAAAAATGAGCCACCATGGACCATAAAACAACATGGCACATCCCACTATTGCAGCTAGTGTTAATGTAATAAATGTTGCGTTTTTCATTGCCGAAGGAGTGATTTCTCCTTCTGTAACTCCACGACGAAATCCCGTACGTCCTTTCTTGTCTATCCCATTTTTGAAGTCATAGTATTCGTTTCCAAAGTTTGATGCTATTTGTGCCAATATGGCGAATACGAGGCATAGTAATGCCGGTGTGAGTTTAAATGTATTCAATGTAATAGCTACACCAATTCCAGCAATCACACCGGCTACACTCACCGGCAGTGTTCTAAGCCGCATTGCTTCTATCCAACTTTTAATCATGCGTTAGTGTTTTTTTCCTATATACATACGACATATTCCAAGTGTGAGTGGCTTGTGTTCCACTTCATCAAATCCGGCTTCTTTTATCATTGAGATAAACTTGTCAGGAGCAGGGAATTGAAGTACAGATGCCGGTAGGTATTCATAGGCGCTACGGACTCCAGAAACAAGTCCACCTATTGCAGGTAATACCTTTAGAAAATAGAGTTTGTAACACCACCTGATGAAAGGATTAGATGGTACTGATAATTCTAAAATGACCATTTTTCCTCCGTGTGTCAGTACTCTGTACATTTCATTGAGTCCGAGTTGTAAATGCTCAAAGTTACGTACTCCGAATCCCACCGATATGCGATTAAATGTATTATCTTCGTAGGGTAAATTCTCACAATCTGCTACATGCAATGTAGCATTAACACCTGTTTTTGTTATTTTTTCTCTTCCAATAGTTAACATACCATCTGATATGTCAATGCCCATGACCTCACTTCCTTGTGCTACTTTTTGAGCAATTTCAATCGTGAAATCTCCTGTACCACATGCAACATCAAGTACTTTGAGAGGAGTAGTTTTATCTATCAATTCTCGTACAGCTTTTCGTCTCCAGCCTTTATCTATGTTTAAAGATAGAATATGATTGAGCTTGTCATAGTCAGGAGCTATATTGTCAAACAACTTTCTAATTCCCTCTTTTTCTGCCATAATTTTATTTGATTTATTTCTTATGTTATTTTCTTTGGTAAATGTTGTTTTGTTTTAACAACCTTCAGTTGTTTCATTGAGTCTTCTTCTGATAATATACACGTAAGCGAGTAGAATTACGTTCATGAATAAGGCGTAAATAATCGCCGGTAGAGCCATTTCTCCACTATTAAATATGAAAGGGGATGATGCAATGGCTATTGCTTGTGCTGCGTTTTGCATTCCAACTTCAATGACGATAGTGCGTCGGACTGCATTATCAAAACCTCCTACATGCGATAATGTTGAACTACATAGCATTGCTAATAGGATGAGAATTGATGCCGCTATACCTAATACAAAGAAATTAGCTGCTATTTCTGTTCTGTATTGCAGGAAGAAAATGATTGCTAAAAGCATGAGAGCAGGGAATGCTATTTTTCCAAGTCCTTTACTCACTTTGGAAGCAACTTTAGGCATATAATGCTTGAAAAGACTACCTATTAGCATAGGGACAAAAATCAATACGATGTTTTGAATCAATAGTTTTCCTACGGGGAGGTGGATTTCCATTCCTGACATTCCGGAAACTATTTTTGCGACATATTCCATTATGAGCGGTAGTGTGAAAAGGGTAATGACGCTGCTTAATGCCGTAAGGGTAACAGATAGGGCAACATTTCCTTTAGCGAGCATGGAGAAAACGTTAGAGGAGCTTCCTCCCGGACAGCATGCCACTAGTACTAATCCCATAAAATACACAGGTGATAGTTTTAAGCTCCAAGCAATTAGAAATGCGATAATGGGAAGTAGGACAATTTGTCCTAACATACCTAATAATACAGCCTTAGGGTTTCCTACTACACCTGTGAATGCCTTTTTATCTAAATCGATGCCCAATAAGAACATTAAAATAATTAGGATTGGCATCACAATCCATATTGTATTCATAGTTTCCTCGTTTTGTTGGTGCAAAATTACTTTTTTCATATCGTATTTTAAAATTTATTTGGGTTGTTGTTTTATGAAGGAAGTGGTGTGGTTATTGATGTTGTATTTTAATTTGAGTTTGGTGAATTATAATTGTTTATGAATATGCCGGTTAGATGATCACACGATTATCTCATTTCCATCTGAATGCTATCTTGTTCCTATCTAATGGTCCCGAGATGGTCCCGAGATGGTCCCGAGATGATAACGGTATGGTAACGGGGATGATAGGACGTTTGTTGGTGTGATACATCAGGTTTTTAGTTGTTTAGCTACTGCCCTGATATTATTTTGGTGCACTGCAATTATTCATCTTATGTTCATTCATATATTTTTCGTACATTTGCAACACTCACCAATCAAAACACTTAAAAATATGTTTTCAGGAATTGTAGAAGAAGCAGCAACAGTGGTTGCACTACGAAAAGAACAAGGTAATCTACATCTTACATTGTCATGTTCGTTTGTAGATCAACTCAAGATAGACCAAAGTGTAGCACATAACGGAGTGTGTCTCACTGTGGTGGATATAACTAATAAGACCTATACGGTGACAGCTATACAGGAGACGTTAGACAGAAGCAATCTCGGACAATTGAGGGTGGGAGACAAGGTTAATCTTGAAAGAAGTATGAAGATGGAAGGTCGTTTAGATGGTCATATTGTACAAGGACATGTAGATATGACTGCGAGATGTGTTAAGAAGGAAGAGGCTGATGGAAGTTATTATTTCACATTCCAGTATGATTTTAACAAAGAGATGGCAAAGAGAGGTTATCTAACTGTGGATAAGGGTTCTGTTACGGTAAATGGAGTTAGTTTAACTGTCTGCAATCCCACAGCAGACAGTTTTCAAGTAGCCATTATACCATACACCTTTGAAAATACAAACTTCTGTCAAATTGAAGAAGGAACAATTGTTAATCTTGAGTTTGACATTATAGGCAAATATGTCGCAAGAATTGCTCAGTTAGCATAAAGCTCAGCCTGAAGATTGATCTGAATAAAAAAAAACAAACCCCACTAAACATTTTAACAGTGGGGTTTGTTATGTATTAAAATTGAAAGAGAGGGTAGGCAATATGAAAAGACTTAAACGCATCATACGACAATCTTTTGTTAATCCAATCATTGACTTCTTGCCATTGTTGGCATTTAATGTGGTGGATAATTTTTGGGGACTTCAACCTGCACTATACATAGCATTGCCGATTTCCATTTATTTGTCATTTTATTTCTTTTTCAAGCAACCATTAGTCTATGGTTGGCATTCATTCTCTTCATTCGTATTGCTTAGTATTGGATTCTGGGTGGCACTTCTTGCCCGCACTTTACATATCGATGAATTGAGGGTAATTCTTGTGGAATTGGTCACTGTAGTGACTCTTTTGATAGTCTTAGAACTAAAGGATAAACTTAAAGAGTTTTTGTTGAAAAGCAGTAATACACTACCTATGGAAAACAATATAGATGAGTTTTTCAGGGTATCCAAAATTTTAATTTTTGTTTCCATGTTACACATTTTAGGACAACTGATGTGTCCTAAGCTCATTCCGGTGACAGGCGCCATAGAAAAACACCATATGGAGTTTGTTATTAAGTGTATCTATACCGGAATTGTGGTCTTGGTTGTAATTTATGAGGCCATTAGAGTCTATTTCATCCGACGACAATTATTCCAAGAAGAATGGTGGCCTATTGTTAATAGGGAGGGTGGAGTGATAGGTTCTATTGAAAAAGCTTTAAGTATATCGTCTTTGCAAAAATATACACATCCTGTAGTGAGAATAGCCATTATTTCACAAAATAAGTTATTGCTTCGGAAACGGGGTAAGAAAGATGAGTTTTTTAGTAATGTGTGGGATATCACGATTAGTGAACATCTGAAGTATGGTGAAACGGTAGAAGCTTGTATGGAACGTACCCTCTATGAGGCTATAGACTTTAAGGATTATGACAAAGCAGAATATAAGTCATCATATATGGTAGAGTCGAAATCAGATAATGAGATTATGTTTTTCTACGTAATCCAATTGGACCAAGAAGTTGATTTTGAACTCTCCAAAGAGTATGGGGATTCACTTAAATGGTGGACAACCCAACAAATTGACGATAACATCGGTTTGGGAATATTTGCTGAGCCGTTCATGAAAGAATATCCTTATTTACATCACAAAGGTCTCGTTGGTAAATCCGTTTCAAAATAGTTTTTGCGTATTTATCGGTGTCGCACAGAAATGCAATCCTCGTAGCACTAAGATATTTTAGTATTTTATACGAAAAAAAGTAAAAAAATGCTAAATCAACTCTACATTTCAATAAATTTCCCTACCTTTGCAGCAAGATTGTAAGTAATTACAATTGGATTTATTTCGCTATTCATAAATATCAGTTAATATATGCATCAAAACACAATTGCTTCGTTACATTTGGCTAACGGAGCTGTTTTTAAAGGGAAATCTTTTGGATGTAAAACATCCGTTAAAGGTGAGGTGGTTTTTAATACAGCAATGACGGGTTACCCCGAAATCCTAACTGACCCCTCATGTTTTGGAAAAATCCTCGTCTTCACCTATCCACTTATCGGTAATTACGGGGTGCCTATTGAAGAGGTTAAACAATGTATTTCAACATTTTTTGAGTCGGAAAAAATTCATGCACGTGGCGTGGTTATTTCCGACTATTCTTTTGAATATAGCCATTGGAATGCAGTTAAGAGTTTGTCAGATTGGCTACAAGAACAAGGTATTCCTGCACTATATGGTGTAGATACACGGGAGATTACTCGTATTATCCGTGAAGAGGGTGTAATGCAAGGAACACTATTGGTTGAGGGGGCAGAAAATGAAGTTAAAGAAGATGATGAAGAACTCAATCAAGTAGCTCTGGTTTCTTGCAAAGAAATTGTGGTACATGGTGAAGGTCAAAAAAATGTCTTGTTAGTAGATTGTGGAGTAAAGCATGATGTGATTCGCACTTTGCTAAAATATAACATACGTATCACTCAAGTGCCCTGGAATCATGATTTCAGCCAAATGGACTATGATGGCATTGTGATTAGTAATGGTCCGGGAGCGCCCAACGCATGTGTAGAGACAATCGAACATATTAAGGCGGCGATGCAACAAAATAAACCCATCATGGGTATTGGATTAGGACATCAGTTGTTATGTATGGCTGATGGAGCATCGGTTGTGAAACTTAAGTATGGACATCATGGACACAATCAACCTGTGAGGTTACTGAACACAAATCGCTGCTTCATCACAGATCAAAATCATGAATATGCAGTGGATGTAGAAACATTGAATGACAACTGGGCTCCACTGTTAGTGAATATGAATGATAATACAAACGAGGGAGTTTATCATAAAACAAAACCCTTTGTGTCAGTGCAATTCCAACCTCAATTAGCAGAAGAAGGTAACACAGATACAAGTTTCTTGTTGGATGAATTTGTGGGTATGCTTTAATCAATTAAAGAAAAGATAATAAGACATGAATAAAATAATAGAAAATATGAAGCAGGCTGAGGTGGGCCAAAGACCTGAATTTAAAAAAGTCTTACTTCTCGGATCAGGAGCATTGAAGATTGGTGAAGCAGGTGAGTTTGATTACTCAGGTTCACAAGCATTAAAAGCTCTAAAAGAAGAGGGCATATACACAGTACTGATTAATCCGAATATTGCCACAGTACAAACTTCGGAGGGAGTGGCAGATAAGATTTATTTCTTACCGGTAACCCCGTTCTTTGTTGAAAAAGTCATTGAAAAAGAACGTCCAGATGGCATCCTGCTTGCTTTCGGTGGACAAACGGCGCTTAATTGTGGGGTAGCTCTTTATCAAAGCGGAGTATTAGAAAAATACAACATCCAAGTGTTAGGTACCTCTGTACAAGCCATAATGGACACAGAAGACCGTGAACTATTTGTTAAGAAACTTGATGAAATCAATGTAAAGACCATTAAGAGTCAAGCTGTAGAAACTATTGAAGATGCACGTAAAGCAGCTCAAGAGTTAGGATATCCCGTTATCATCCGTGCAGCATACGCTTTAGGCGGTCTTGGTTCCGGATTTTGCGACAATGAAGATGAATTAAACAAGTTAGCAGAAAAAGCTTTTTCATTCTCACCACAAGTATTGGTAGAAAAAAGTTTGAAGGGGTGGAAAGAAATTGAATATGAAGTCGTACGCGATAGATACAACAATTGCATCACGGTATGTAACATGGAAAACTTTGACCCACTGGGTATTCATACCGGGGAAAGTATTGTGATTGCCCCAACACAAACATTGAGCAATACCGATTGTAGCAAATTAAGAGAATTGGCTATTCGCATTGTACGACACATTGGCATTGTCGGTGAATGTAATGTTCAATATGCTTATGATCCAGAAAGTGAAGACTATCGAGTTATAGAAGTAAATGCTCGACTCAGTCGTTCTTCTGCTTTAGCCAGCAAGGCAACAGGCTACCCATTGGCATTTGTTGCTGCTAAAATTGGTTTAGGATATGGGCTCTTTGAATTAAAAAATTCAGTAACCAAGGTTACATCAGCTTTCTTTGAACCTTCTATAGACTATGTAGTTTGTAAAATTCCTCGATGGGATTTAGGAAAATTCCGTGGAGTAGATCGTGAATTAGGTTCAAGCATGAAGTCTGTTGGAGAAGTCATGTCAATTGGTCGCACTTTTGAAGAAGCCATTCAAAAAGGACTACGCATGATCGGACAAGGCATGCATGGATTTGTAGGAAATAAGGAATTAGAAATTGCTGACATTGACAAAGCATTACATGAACCAACAGACAAGCGTATTTTCGTTATTAGCAAAGCTTTGCGCGCCGGCTATACAATTGAACAGATTTATCAACTCACCAAGATTGATCGTTGGTTTTTGCAAAAGTTGCTAAACATTGTACAAACAATGGATGAACTAGAAAATCATGCAGTTGCCAATCAGGAAGAAATCTATAATGTTGACGAAGAACTCTTGCGTGTCGCCAAAATACAAGGATTCTCAGATTTCCAAATAGGTAGAGCACTGGGATTAGAACGTTTCATGTCGGCAGAAGATGCAACTATGGCAATTCGCGATTGGCGCAAGAAAGTGGGGATACTGCCTGTTGTCAAACAGATTGACACATTAGCAGCAGAATATCCGGCACAAACCAACTATCTATATGTTACATACTTGGGAGTGAAAAATGATGTACACTATACAGGTGACAAAAAATCAATCATCGTATTAGGTTCAGGTGCCTATCGAATTGGATCCTCTGTTGAATTTGACTGGTGTGGAGTACAAGCCCTACAAACAATTCGCCAACATGGCTATCGTAGTGTGATGATTAACTACAACCCAGAAACAGTCTCAACAGACTATGACATGTGTGACCGCCTTTATTTTGACGAGCTTACATTTGAGCGTGTAATGGACATCATCGAATTAGAAAATCCACATGGTGTGATTGTATCTACAGGAGGACAAATACCTAACAACCTCGCCATGAGATTAGATGCTCAGGATGTCAATATATTGGGAACCAGTGCAAAAAGTATTGACAATGCTGAAGATCGTGACAAATTCTCAGCCATGCTCGACCGTATTGGGGTTGACCAACCTGAATGGAGCGCATTAACTTCAATGGAAGACGTTAATAAATTTATTGAAAAGGTCGGATTCCCTGTATTAGTTCGCCCATCATACGTGTTATCAGGTGCGGCAATGAATGTTTGTTCTAATCAAGAAGAGTTAGAACGTTTCTTACAATTAGCAGCCAATGTGTCCAAAAAACACCCTGTGGTTATTAGTCAATTCATTGAAAATGCCAAAGAAGTAGAGATGGATGCTGTTGCACAAAATGGCGAAATTATAGCCTACGCAATCAGCGAACACATTGAATATGCAGGTGTACACTCAGGAGATGCTACAATACAATTCCCGCCACAAAAACTATACGTAGAGACAGTAAGAAGAATCAAACGTATCAGCCGTCAGATTGCAAAAGAATTAAATATATCAGGACCATTCAACATTCAATATTTAGCAAAGGAAAACGACATCAAAGTTATTGAATGTAACTTGCGTGCATCAAGAAGTTTTCCATTTGTTAGTAAAGTGCTCAAAATCAACTTGATTGATTTAGCAACAAAAGTAATGTTAGGTTTACCTGTAGAGAAACCACACAAGAGTCTATTTGACCTTGAATATGTTGGTGTAAAAGCATCACAATTCTCCTTTAATCGATTACAAAAGGCTGACCCAGTATTAGGTGTAGATATGGCATCAACAGGAGAAGTTGGATGTATAGGCGAAGACTCACCAAGTGCAGTACTAACAGCAATGTTGTCTGTAGGACATCGAATTCCAAAGAAAAACATACTCCTTTCAACAGGATCCGCTAAACACAAAGTAGAAATGTTAGGAGCGGCACGTCTCTTGGTAGAAAAAGGATATAAACTCTATGCCACAGGAGGAACATCACGCTTCCTCACAGAAAATGGCATAGAAAACACAATGGTGTATTGGCCAAGCGAAGAAGGACAACCGCAGGCATTAGATATGCTACATCAAAAAAATATTGACATGGTGGTTAATATACCTAAAAACCTGACATCAGGTGAATTAAGCAACGGATATAAAGTGCGCCGAGCAGCTATTGACCTAAATATTCCGTTAATCACCAATGTTAGATTAGCCAGTGCATTTATAAATGCCTTCTGCACATTAGATGTAGAAAACATAGCAATTAAAAGTTGGGATGAATATTAATAAACAAAACAAACAATGGAACCATTAAAACATGAATGTGGAGTAGCCATCGTAAGATTACTCAAACCATTAGAATACTATCAAGAAAAATATGGAACATGGGCATACGGACTCAACAAGTTGTACCTCCTAATGGAAAAACAACATAATAGGGGACAAGAAGGAGCGGGAGTAGCGTGTGTCAAATTAGATGTAAATCCAGGCGAAGAATTTATGTTCCGTGAAAGAGCTGAAGGTAGCAATGCAATCTCAGAAGTTTTTGCTGACATTAACAAAAAAATTGCAAGAGAATCTAACAGACCAAACGCATTACACTACATACCATATGCAGGACAAATGTATATGGGACACCTCAGATATAGCACTGCAGGAAAATCCGGAGTAAGTTTCGTACATCCCTTTATGAGAAGAGATAACTACAGAGCAAAAAACTTCACATTATGTGGAAACTTTACGCTCACAAACGTTCCGGAAGTATTCCAACACATAGCAGAAAGCGGACAGCACCCAAGACAAGAAACAGATACATTCATTCTGTTAGAACAATTAGGACACAGATTGGACAGAGAAGTTGAACGCTTATATGAAAAATACTTTGCAGAAGGACTAAGAGGCTTAGAACTTACACATGCCATTGAAAACGACATCAATTTAGCCAATGTACTGCGTGAATGTGCACCTATGTGGGATGGAGGATATGTAATATGCGGTATGACGGGAAGTGGAGAAACATTCATTATACGCGACCCATGGGGCATTCGCAGTGCTTTCTATTACACAAGCGAAGAAAACTTCATTCTTGCATCAGAACGACCGGTGATTCAAACAGCCATGAATCTCCAAAAAGAAGATATCATGGAACTACAACCAGGACAAGCTCTCTTTATCAATGCAAAAGGTGAAATACACACTGAGCAAATTGTAGAACCAAGAGGATTTGCGCCATGCTCTTTTGAAAGAATCTATTTCTCAAGAGGAAGTGACCATGATATATACAATGAAAGAAAAAAACTCGGAGCAAACCTCGTTCCGGAAATACTAAAAGCAGTAGATTACGACCTAAAACACACAGTTTTCTCATTCATACCCAATACTGCAGAAGTAGCATGTTACGGAATGGTAGAAGAACTCAACAACTATCTCAACAAAGAAAAAAGCCGTATTATCGCTGATAAACAACACGAATTGACGCGCGAAGAGATAGAAGAAATACTATCATTCTCTGTTCGCTCAGAAAAAGTGGCTATCAAAGACATAAAACTACGAACTTTTATCACACAAGATGCCACAAGAAATGACATGGCTGCCCATGTATATGACGTCACATACGGAAGCCTACAACAAAATGTTGACAACCTTGTAATCATTGATGATAGCATTGTGAGAGGAACAACACTAAAACAAAGCATCATCAAAATACTAGCACGTCTTAAACCGAAAAAAATTGTCATCGTTTCATCAGCACCACAAGTGCGTTACCCTGATTTCTACGGTATTGACATGTCAAAAATGGGTGAGTTTATAGCATTCAGATCTGCATTAGCCTTATTAGAAGAACAAGGAAATTTCCAACTAATCAACGAGGTTTACGCAAAATGTAAAGCACAGCAAACACTCCCTAAAGAACAAATCGTAAACCATGTCAAGGAGATCTATGCACCATTCACAGATGAGCAAATTTCTCATAAAATGGCAGAATTACTCACACCAACAGATGTAGAGTGTCCAATAGAAATCATATTCCAAACCATTGAAGGATTACACGACTCGTGCCCAAACAACAAGGGAGATTGGTATTTCTCCGGAAATTATCCAACACCTGGCGGTATGCGTTTGTTGAATGAAGCATTTATTGCTTATGTAGAATCAAGACAATAAATGAATACCATTCGTTTTTGGATTAGTAATGCAAGGTCTATAGCTTTGCCACAAAGCATTCTACCATCATTGTTAACCATTGCAATGGTAGCACATTTACCTTCTTTCACTTGGTGGATGGCATTAATCGCACTTATCGGAGTAATGTGTGCACATTTGGGAATGAACCTTGCAGATGACTATTTTGACCATAAAAAAGACACTACACGCATACGACAACAAGTGCATGCCGAAGGAGGAAAAACACACATGGAAAAGTGTCATTACATCACTTCGGGTAAGGCTACAACGCGTGATTTAGTTAATGCGATCGCTACTTTTTTGGCCATTGCAGGTGTAGCAGGAATTATTGTATCCTGCTTTCGAACATGGCACATTACCTTGATAGCTATAATAGGATTGCTATTAGGATTGTCATATTCGGGAGAACCTCTAAAATTGGGATACAGAGGATTTGGAGAATTCGTTATCGGAACAATGTTTGGACCATTGTTAATGATAGGTATGGCTATGGCTGCATCTAATCATGTATCCAAGGATGTAATCCTCATTTCCATAGCAGTTGGATTATTGGTCATCAATATTGGTTTTGTACATTCTGTCTTAGACTTGCGTACAGACACCCTTTCTGCACGTAAGAGTTTTGCAGTGATATTGCAAAACAAAAAAGCAATGTTGGTAGCATTGGCACTCTTTTCTTTATCACCTTTTGTTTTGATAATAGGAGGAGTAATCACACACATACTTCATTGGGCTACATTGATTACATTACTACTCATTCCCTTGGCCATACAATTGATTTACTCAACTTATTGCTTCTTATATGAAAAGCATATAACATTACAGCCAAAGTGGTGGATGGGACTTATGGGAGACTGGAAAAAATACCAAGCAGCAAACATGGATTGGTTCCTTTACAGATGGTTGGTGGCACGCAATTTAGTAACATTCTTTTGTCTGATTTTAATTGTAATATACATTATCATTTAAT
>CALGCU010000241.1 GCA_937886455.1 uncultured Bacteroidales bacterium
ATTTCACGAGAATGACCACCACCGCCAAATGTCACATCCACATAGATTCCATTCGGTTTTATCTGCAGTAAATCAACTGTTTGCTTACATAACACCGGGATATGATACCCCCCCGCAGTTACAATATCTGTTCCCATCTTACAAGTCATGAATTAAGGTTGTAAAGATAAATAAAAGTTATGAAATACAACTCATCTTTCACCCAAATATTACCACAAAAAAATAGCACAAGATATACCGGAAATCATCACTGACAACACAAAGGAGTGAAAAAGAATCCCCGTTCCCTTGCCTTTCCCGTTCATCACTTAGCCCACACTTAGCATCCCCGACGGTCAGCCGACGGTGAGCCGACAGTCAAAGATAGGAACATGATACAAAGCAGTTACTTACCATGTAAGAACTACGCAGAAAAAAACACTCGCACAAATCCTTCCCCAGACACACTTCATCAAACACATTATATATAACAAAATACCACTACACATAAACACCTGAAAACTTTAAAAATCTGATAGTTTCCAAATAAAAACATAATATCACGTTGTTTATTAGAGTTTTAAGGAAATATTCACCCAAACAATAAAATTACAAAAAATACAAATAATATGTTGTAGGACACATTTATTGTTCGTACCTTTGCAGCCCGAAACAGTTAGAATCTTATGAAATGGATCCTTTAATTGAAAAAATAGTCATCACGGCAAGTGAGTTGTTTGCACTTTACGGTCTCAAGTCAGTCTCAATTGACGATATATGTCGAAAAATGGGCATTTCAAAGAAAACATTCTACGAAAGCTTTAAAACAAAAGAAGAACTTGTGGATGCCGTTTTAGAACGCAAAGACAAACTGATTGGAGAACAATTCAGGTCAACATTAGAAAACATCAATGGAAATGCAATTGATGAATTATTGGCATTTATGGGCATGCATCGACTGTGGGCAACTATAAACCAAGACAAGCATCCGGCAATGCTACACGACCTGCAAAAATACTACATCACCGTATGGACTAAATCCATAGAAAGAAAAGAAAAAAGAGTAAAAGATTTTTTCATACACAATATAAAAAAAGGTATTTCAGAAGGACTTTACAGAGCAGAAATAGACATCGAAATGTTATGTATCTATTTTGGATTCAACCAAACATTAAAACTTTTTAAAGACTCGGATTGTTTGAAAGAACACAAACTCACAAACCAAAGAATTGCCCACTTCATTATAGACCTCATAACACATTACATCACCACACCAATCGGATGGGAATATCTCATGAGCAAAATAAATGAAGGGGATAACAAACAACAAAAAACAAAAACAGGCACAAGAAAATGTTAAAAACTCACAAATCAACCCTAAAATAACGCATATGGCATGATTTATGCCTGCCCAAATTTCTGTAAAACGAATTAAAATCAAATAATATAAATACAAGTAATGAAAAAGAAAATTTGTTTAATGTTATTACAAGTGGTACTCGGATGTACTACAATGATAGCCCAAGACTCCATCATGACACTCACGCTTGATGAGGCACAAAAAGTGGCAAAAGAACATAACAGAACACTGAAAAATGCAGCCCTTGATGTACAAAAAGCAGAAGCCACACGATGGCAAACCATTGCATCTATGCTACCACAAGTTAATGGCTCGTTAGACTATCAAAACATGTGTGGATACAAAATGTCCTTGGGAGGAATGGACATCGCCATGCCACCATCAGGAACACTGGGAATCACAGCTGCACTACAGTTCAGCGGAACACAAGTGGTAGGTGCATATTTGGGAACCATAGCCATGAAAATGGCTGACATAAGCCTAAAACAAACAGAACAACAAATCGGGAATCAAGTAAAAAATATCTATTACTCGATTCTCGCCATGGAACGAACTGTAAACCTTTTGGAACAAAATCTGGAAAATATGCGCACCCTCTATCGCACTACACAAACCTCAGTGGCTGTGGGAGTAGCTGAGCAAACAGATGCAGACCAATTATCAGTACAAGTGGCAACCATGGAAACAACCATCAGTTCTACCAAGCGATCACTTGAAATGCTATACAACTCCATGCGACTACAATTGGGAGTCGGACCGGAACAACAAATAACACTTTCACAAACTATCGAAGAACTCATCAACTTTGAAAACGCACTAACACTCCTGAGTGAAGAGTTTGTGATGGATAATAACTACAACTACCAACTGCTCAAAGAAAATGTACGTACATATGAAAGAATGGGCATACGGACCGACACTCACCGCTGCCTATCAATACAGCGCAAAGAAGTATTTCAGCGATGAACGCACCATGAATATGACACCTCCTAACGCTGTATCCATTAGTCTTAGTGTTCCCATCTTCTCATCCGGACGAAACTTCACCGGAGTAAAAGAAGCCAAATTAGCCTATAAGAAACAACTCAACACACTCGCCGACACAAAAGACGGATTGAATATACAACACAGTCAATTAAAATACAATCTGAGCTCTGCGTATGAATCCTTTGACACACAAAAGAAGAACGTAGAAGTTTCACAACGTGTATTCACTAACATTTCTAACAAATACGAACATGGATTGGCTTCAAGTCTTGATGTAACTAATTCCGGCACTAACCTTATTGCAGCGCAAAGCAGTTATGTTCAAGCACTTTTGGAATTGGTCAATGCACAAATCGCTCTGGAAGAACTGTTAAACCTATAAAATAAACGAAATAAAGAAAATAAGTAAATATAAAAATCACTATGAATCAGTTAGTAAAAAAGGCAACTTTATTCATTGTTGCTGCTCTATCATTGACAGCCTGTGGAAAAACCGAAACAACCACAGAAGAAATTGTGCGTAAAGAACGCGTACAAGTAATGGAATTAACCAATACTGAAATCGCACGTGAAGTAGATTTCTCTACTGTATTACAAGGTTATGAAACGCTCAATGTAGCACCTTCGCTCACAGGACGTATAGAAGAGATATTTGTTGAAGTGGGTGACAAAGTGGCTCAAGGAGACATGTTGGTGCGCATGGACCAAAACCAATACAACACCACAAAACTGGCTTACACCAACCTCACCATTGAAATGCAAAGAATGAAAGCATTGCGTGAAGCCGGAAGCGTTTCACAACAACTATACGACCAAACAGAACTTAGTTATAACCAAACCCAAGAATCATTGGCGTTTTTGGAAGAAAACACTTTTGTAAAAGCACCATTCCAAGGTGTAATCGCAGCCAAGAACTATGAAGATGGAGAATTGTATGGTGGACAACCCATCTTAATGTTGACTCAAGTCAACAAACTAAAAGCGTTCATCAACATTCCCGAAACATACTATCCATTAGTGAAAAAAGGAATGGAAGTCACTGTAACTTCTGACATCTATCCCGAAAAAACATTCTCTGCTGTTATTGAGGTTGTGTTCCCCACTATTGATGCGGCTTCACATACATTCCAAGCTAAACTTCACATTCCTAATGCACAAGAACTACTCAGACCGGGTATGTATGCTAAAACAAACCTTTCACTCGGAAAGGTGAACACTATTGTAGTGCCCTATCAAGCTGTGCTAAAACTTCAAGGTGCTAACGACCGTTATGTATTCTTAAATGACAATGGGGTTGCTAAACGTGTAGCTGTCACTTTAGGACAACGCTTTGACGACCAAGTAGAAATCATCTCCGAAGAAATACATGCCGGCGACCAACTCATCGTTGTCGGACAAGCACGCCTATATGACGGAGTAGCTTTGGACATCGTGCCCAATGCACAATAATAAAGATATGTCTAATCTTTCATCAAAATAAGAATCATGAGTATATATAAAACGGCGATAAATAAACCCATTACCACATTACTTATTTTTGTGGCAGTGGTGGTTATGGGGCTATTCTCTCTGACTAAGCTCCCTATCGACCAGATGCCGGAGATGGACGTACCGTTCGTCTCTGTCATGACCACTTATCCGGGCTCCAATGGTACGGAAATTGAAACAAATGTCACCAAACTCTTGGAAAACAGTTTGAACTCTGTGGACCACCTCAAGGAAATAACCTCTACATCTAAAGACAATATTTCCTTGGTTGCTCTTGAGTTTGAGTGGGGAACTGACATTGACGAAGTCACCAATGATATCCGTTCGTCTATTGACATGGTGACTGACGAACTCCCTGACGGATGTTCTAAACCGCTTATTTTCAAACTTAACACAAGCATGATGCCTATCATGCAATATGCCTTCACTGCCGAAGAAAGTTATCCCGGATTGGAGAAAATATTAGATGACAACGTAGTCAATGTGCTCAATCGTATTGATGGTATTGGTAACCTGTCACTCTCCGGTGCACCTGAACGATACATCTATATCGACTTAGATCCTAAAAAACTTGACGCATATAACCTCAGTTTAGAGTTGGTGGGTAATGCTGTTGCTTCTAACAACTTGAACATGCCTTCCGGTTCTGTCAAGATGGGAAAAGAACAATATCAACTCCGTGTACAAGGTGAGTATGTAGAAAGTCGGGAAATTAACGACATTGTAGTTACCACAACTCCGGATGGCCGTCAAATCTACATGCGTGACCTTGCCACAGTGCGCGACACTATTAAAGATATTTCGTTGGAAGAAAAAATCAATGGTAAAGATGGTGTGCGCTTGGTAGTAATGAAACAAACAGGCTCTAACACAGTGCAGATTGCCCGTGACGTGCGCAATCAGATGGAACAAATAAAGAAGAACCTTCCACCTGATGTAGAAGTGTCGTTGGTGTATGACTCATCATCCGACATTGAGAATGCTATCAATGGTTTGATGGAATCTATCTTCTACGCATTACTCTTCGTGGTGTTGGTGGTGTTCTTCTTCTTGGGTAAATGGCGTGCTACATTAATCATCGGACTTACAATTCCAATCTCTTTGATTACGGCATTCATATATTTGGCATTGGTGGATAGTTCGTTAAACATCATTTCACTTTGTTCACTTACTGTGGCTATTGGTATGGTAGTGGACGACGCTATTGTTGTGTTGGAAAACATCACTAAACATATTGAACGTGGTTCTCGCCCTCGAGAGGCCGCCATCTATGCTACCAACGAAGTGTGGGTATCTGTAATCGCTACCACATTGGTGGTTGTGGCTGTGTTTATGCCACTAACCATGTTAGGCGGACAAGCCGGTATTCTCTTTAAAGAATTAGGTTGGATTGTTACTATTGTAGTGTGCACCTCTACGATTATCGCTATCTCATTAACTCCTATGCTCTGCTCTAAATTGCTTAAGTCAAGACAAATGAAGGTAGATGCAGATGGACAATTAGTGGAAGTGAAACCTCGCATTAATTGGTATGAAAAATACGTAGTGAGCCTTTTAGACAAAGTGGATACTGTCTATGCTAACGTGCTACGCGCATGCTTACGCCACAAAGCACTGACAATAGTAGTTGTATTTGCTTTATTCTTCGCCTCATTGATTCCTGCATTTATGGGAGCTATTGGTACCGACTTCATGGCTCAACAAGACAATGGCCGTATGAGTGCAACTATTGAGTTGCAACGCGGTACACGTGTAGAAGAAACCATAAAGACAGCGCGTAAGGTAGAACAACGCATGGTGGAATTAGTGCCTGAGATTGAGTTGATTTCTACTTCCACAGGTACTAATGACGACGCCGGTATCTCTGCTCTGTTCTCTTCTACCAATAACAACAAGATCAGCATGACCATTCGTTGTAACAAAAAATATGAGCGTGAACGCTCTATCTTCGAAATAGCAGAAGTGCTTCGTCAAGAACTCAGCACTATGCCGGAGGTGGTGGACTATCAGGTTTCCACATCCAGTGGACGTGGTGGTGCAGGAGGTTCCACTGTTGACATTGAAATCTATGGTTATGACTTCGTCACCACTAATGCATTGGCTGAAGACATGCGACGTCGTCTTAAAGATGTGCCCGGTGCACGCGACGTGAATATCACACGTGAAGAAGACCGCGCTGAATTACAGATTGTCTTTGACAAAGAAAAACTGGCACGTCATGGATTGAATGAAGCCACTGTTTCCACTTATGTGCGCAACAGAGTGAATGGAATGACTGCGGGCTACTTGAAAGAAGACGGTGAAGAATATGACATTGTAGTGCGCTTGCAGGAAGAATTCCGTAATAGTATCACCGACCTTGAAGAACTCACCATCATGACCAACACCGGTAAAAAGATAAAACTCAAGGAACTTGCCCAAATTGAAGAATACTGGTGTCCTCCTACTATTGAGCGCAAAAGCCGTCAACGTATTGTCACTGTGAAAGTGACTCCTTATGGCACATCACTTGGTGAATTGGCTGTTGCTATTCAAGGCATGGTGGCTGACATGGATATTCCTCAAGGTGTGAATGTGGCTATAGCTGGTGATTATGAAGACCAACAAGAAACCTTCGGTGACATCGGATTGTTGTTTGCGCTGATTATTCTCTTAGTGTACATTGTGATGGCATCACAATTTGAATCATTTTCCAAACCATTCATCATTATGATGGCTGTGCCGTTTGCTATCACCGGTGTGATTCTCGCATTGCTTATCACCGGCACTAATCTTGACATGATTGCTGCATTGGGTGTGGTACTCTTGGTAGGTATCGTGGTGAAAAACGGTATTGTATTGGTGGACTACATCAACTTGATGCGCGACCGTGGCTATGAACTCAACGAGGCTATTGCCCTCTCAGGAGCTTCTCGTCTTCGTCCTGTATTGATGACCGCTTTAACCACCATCTTAGGTATGGTGCCAATGGCATTAAGTAACAGTGAAGGTTCTGAAATGTGGGTGCCAATGGGTATTGTGGTTATTGGTGGAGCCTTAGTATCTACATTGATTACACTGATTGTGGTACCGGTGCTCTATGGTGTAATGTCACGTCATGGAGAACGCGACAAAGCCATTCAAGAACAAAAAGAATACATCTTTATGCAATTAAATCCACATGATGAGCAGGAAGCCTAATGCTTCTCTGCTCCATGATGGAGAATAAACCAGAATAGATATGAAAGCAGTATTTATTATATTCAATCAAGCCAATACAGAACGTGTTGAATACATGTTGGATCAACTGAAAATAAGTGGTTTCACCTTCTTTGAAAATGTGCAAGGACGTGGTACTAATGGTGGAGAACCTCGTCGTGGTACACACACATGGCCGGAGATGAACTCAGCAGTTATCACTGTGGTAAACGATGACCAAGTGGATACTCTTCTAAAGACTGTACACAAATTGGATTGCCGTAATAAAGAAATCGGTGTACGCGCTTTTGTGTGGAACATTGAACAAACGGTATAAACTTAGTCTCTAATTATTTATCTCACCTTAAAAGGATGTGCCTATACGGACACATCCTTTTTTCTTTCCTTCTCACCTAACTCACCCTCTACACGGCTATCGTAAGTTTTCCATATTTGGTTTCTTTATCTTAGGTATTAGGGCGTTCGTTTCACTCACTATAGGACGCTTCGCTTCGCTTGCTTTAGGATGGTCGGAGACCTACAGGACGCTCACGAAGTGAGCTAC
>CALGCU010000242.1 GCA_937886455.1 uncultured Bacteroidales bacterium
ATAAGTTCATCGCATTCAACATGCCTTTAGGACAAGTTATCTTGATCGACCAACTCCAAGTTCGTGAAAAACCTGCTTGCCAAAAAGTAACTAACCTTGATGTTATCGTTTATGGTGACGAACTGGATGTTACTTGGGAAAGCAAGGGCGAAAAGACTGAACTCGCTTTGTGGAAGATGAACGAACTCGTTAAGTCTGTAATCTATGAAAACAATGCTACAAAAGAACAACAAAATACATTGCTTAAATGGGTTGAACAAAACGAAAGTGGCTACAACTTCAAAGCTCGTTCTATCTGTGGTAAGGACACCAGCGAATGGACAATGGACTTCGTATTTGAAACTCCATGTAACCGTATGGCATTGCCTTACTACCAAAACTTTGAAAATCTTGGCGTGAATGCGCACACCTACAATGTAGAAGACTATTTGACTTGCTGGAGACGTTTGAAAGTCTTCAAAAATGGTTCTACTCAAATTCACCCATCTTTGTGGTACAAACAAAATGCTTCTGATAAGAAGGTAATCGGTAATGTCGCTCTTGACATCTGGGCAAGTACAGATGGTAACTTGATTACGCTTCCTGAATTTGAAAAACCGGTTGGTGAACTTTCTATGACTTTCCAAGCTCTTTGTAATGGCGCTGAAGGTTCTGAATTAGACGTAATCGTAATGAAGTCGCTCGACCAACCTGATGATTACCAAATCGTTAAGAGCATTCCTAAGGTAGGTGACGGATTCTATGAATTCGAAATTCACTTCACTGGTTACGAAGGTCGTTACATTGGTTTCTATGCGAAAGATGGTGTTAACTACTATGTAGATAACATTGAAGTTACTGAAACTCCGAAGAGCTTGCGTCCTACTGGACTTACTGCAACTGAAGTAACTGAAACTACAGCTACTTTGGTGGTTACTGATGAATCTGCTAATACTGCTTGGGAACTCATCATGGTACCTGCTGGCTCTGCTATGGACGAAAGCCTCATCCAAACTGCTAACCAAAACGAATATGTTTACACTGGATTGAAGGGTGGTAACATCTATGACGCTTACGTTCGTGGTGTCAACGGTGACGCTAAGTCTAAATGGGTGAAAGTTGAAAACTTGGTACGTACTGACTGTGCTTCTGGTTCTGTTCGTCCTCCATTTGCTGAAACATTTGAAGAAGCTACCTTAACAGCTAATTCTATACTCAGCATGTACATCAGCGACTGCTGGACATTGAAACAAATCGACGCTGGTACTCTTGGAACAGGTGTTGATTATGGTGATGATGCTTGGTCTGTAAGCACAGGTCATGTATATGCGGGAACTCAAGCTGCTGTCCTCTTCAAAGGTGCTGTAGGTGCACGCACATTGCTCATTTCTCCAAAACTACAAATCCTTGAACCGAATGCATACGAAGTAAACTTCAATGTATATCGTCAGGCTGGTAGTGTAAAAGACATTGAAGGTGTACGTCTCTGGGTGAACACATCTAAAGATACTGTGGGTGGTACAATGTTGACTTATGTGCCTCATTATGTACAAACAAATGCTCCTGGTGCAGTAGCTACGGAAGAAGAAGCAGGATTCTATGAATACTCTGCTGTTATCCCTATGGCTGACAATGCTCTTTATGTAATATTTGAAGGTATCACACAAGGTGGTGCTGACCTCTACATTGATAACATCGTTGTACGTCCGGTTCCATCATGTCGTCGCCCGGAAAGAGTGGTTGTAGAAGGTGCTACTCCTACTTCTGTTACGCTCAACATCGTTGACCCTGTAGGAACTGCATGGGATGTAGCTATCATGAAACGTGACAGCCTCATGGAAGAAGGTTATCAACCCGTGATATTCCAAACAGTGACAACTAACAATCCTACTATCGAAGGTGTTGTTTCTACTGTTTCTTACGATGTTTATGTGCGCGCTAATTGCGGTAATGGTGAAGTTTCAGAATGGACACGTCGTGCTAAATTCATGGCTCCTTGTGAAGCCATCAAGGTGACTAAAGATGCACCATACACAGAGGACTTTGAAGATTTTGAAAACAACTCTAATCCTACATGTTGGACTACTCTTATGACAACCGGAACCGCTCCATATCATTCTCCACGAGTTATGAATTCGACGAGTTATGCGCCGCAAGGTTCTAAACTACTCTATATGGGTAAGAGTTGTATGATAGCATCACCGATGTTTGAGAATGATGTGCGTACGTTGAATGTCGCATTCCAAACAACAGGTTGTTACAACATAGAAGTCGGTGTGATGACAGATCCTAATGACTTGACAACTTATACTCCTATAGTGGTAAGTCCGGCATGGCAATCGTATGCTGTAGGTAAGAGTACATTAGTTGAACACGAAGTATCATTAGCAAGTTATAACGGTCCTGAAGCTCACTATGTTGTATTTAAGACCAGTGATTCTGAATATGGTATTTATTTAGACGTGCTTGAAATTACTATTGCAGATCCTTGCTTCCGCATTGAAGGCGCAAGTGTAGTGGATATCACTTCTACCAGCGCTAAGTTGCAATTCAGTGACCCACGTACTCAATTTGACTATGTAGTTGTTGAGGCAGGACAACCTATCGACAATGAAGCTATCGTAACCGGAAATGACTTGTATTGCGAATTCACCGGATTGCAAGCTAACACTGTTTACGATGCTTATGTAAGACCATATTGTGAAGGAGAACCGGGTGCTTGGTCTAAACCTGTTTCATTCACTACACTTTGTGCTGCTGAAACCGTAACAGAAGACAGACCTTCTATCTTGACTGATTATGCTACTAAAACGATTGGTTGCTATACCTTGTTGTTTGGTCGTGAATTCTCAGAATACGATTATTATAAAAGTTACAACTGGCGTTCAAGTGGTGAGTATGATGAAAATTGGGATGATATACCATCTGTATATGGATTCCCATCTTACACCAACTCTTGGGCAGAACTTGAAGTAGCTATTACAGTGGGATATGCTCCGAGAAATTATTCAGAAGACTTTGAAATCGGTTACTACAAAGATGGTGTGTTTACAGCAACAGCCAAGTTCTCAGTACCAAATACAAGTACAGAAGGAACTGTAAGTTTGGCTTCTTTGGAAGGTGTTGACGGTGTTCCTGCAATTCGCGCTCGCGGTAATATGCAATATGGTTATTACACCGGTTATTCTTATGTGAAGAAAGCTGTAGTACGTATGGGTGCTCCGTTCTTTACGCCAGCTGTGTCAACTATAGAAGTACTTGATACGAAAGCTACATTGAAAGCAAGTGCAGGTCGCGCAGCTAAATCTTACACTTGGGAAGTAAATGGTGTTGTAGTTGCAGGAAACGAAGCTACCTTAACCCTCACTGGCTTGAATCCGCTTACTACTTATCAAGTACGGGCAAAAGCAAATGATGGTACAACTGATTCTGAATGGTCAGAAACTTTAACATTCACTACACAAGATGTTATTCCTGTAACTCCTGCTCCGGTAGTGAAAGTAACTGCTACTGAAACTACATTGACTGCTACTGCTACTGTAGCTGAAGGTGTAACTTCTGTAGAATACTCTGTACTTATCGCTGGTGCTGCATTGGATGAAACTGCTCTTCAAACTGCTGCTGTAAGCAATGGTACGGCTACTATCAATGCTAACGGATTGTTAGTGGGTGAAGAATATGACATCTATGTACGTGCAGTTGGTGCCGATAAGTCTTACTGGACTAAGGTTACTAAGAGAACATTGTGCAAATTGGGCGGACTCCCATACACTGAAAACTTCAACTCTTA
>CALGCU010000243.1 GCA_937886455.1 uncultured Bacteroidales bacterium
CTTCCGAAACCATCTCGTTTGTGATGCTTGTAAGTTCGGTAATGTCTAAAGGTATTTCTTTTTTTGGTTTTTGTTATTATTGCAAGTGTTGTTAATTTGCTATATTTAATTTATTTTGCTAGTATGTTAATAGTTAATAAAATTAAGTCGAAGTAAAGGGGAAATATATGCATAACGAAATTGAAGCAAGGCTTTTAGAAGTTGATGTTAAAAGTTTTATTGAAAAATTAAATTTTGTTGATGAAAATTTATAAATTATGTTCTATTTTTTCTTTTCTCTCAATATATATTATTAGAAATAAATAATTGAGGGGGAAAACACATGAAAAATCGTCGTTTAATTTCGTTTTTATCTTTGTTTAGTTTAGTTTTAGTATTATCTGTTTATTACGTTTTGGTTCCTGTAAATAATGCTACTTTAAAAGATAATGGTATTGGTGAGGGTGATGCTGTTGTTAGTGTTACTGATGGTGAAGATGCGTATTTTGAAAGTTTAGAACTTTCAAAAGTAAGTGCTTTGCAGAGTGATATTGATGAACTTAATCAAATAGTTGCCTCTGGCAGTTCTACAATGGATGAGAAAGTTAATGCGCTTGAAATGATTGCTAATAAAAAGAAACTAAATAAGGAAGAAAATGCTTTAAAACAAGCAATTAAAGAGGCTGGTTATAGTAATGCATATGTGGAGTATGGTACAAGAGGGCTTTGTCTGTAGGAGGTTGCTTACATACGCATTTATCCTCGCTATTGTTACTCCCTCCGGCAATAAATTGCCTTTGTCCCTACAATTATTACTCGCAACTCCTCCACTAAAGTGTGTTTTTGAGGTCAGATTCAATGTGTGATTTTGGTTAAAAGGGTGTACCATATTATTTGGCACACCCTTTTCCATTATCATTCAGTTTAGAGTATTACCAAGCGAACAATGGATATTTCACCATCATTTCATTTACTTCCTTGCGTACAGCTGCAATTACAGCTTCATCTTCCGGAGCATTCAACACTCTGTCTATTAGGTCCACGATTACAGGCATCACATCCTCTTTCACACCACGTGTGGTGATGGCCGGAGTACCAAAGCGCAATCCTGAAGTTTGGAATGGGCTACGTGTGTCAAATGGCACCATGTTTTTGTTGGTAGTGATATCCGCAGCCACGAGTGCTTTTTCAGCCACTTTACCTGTCAATTCAGGGAATTTGGTGCGCAAGTCCACTAACATAGAGTGGTTGTCAGTACCTCCTGAAACGATTTTATATCCTTTTTTCACAAAAGCTTCAGCCAATGCTGCTGCATTTTTCTTCACTTGCATTTGATATTCCTTAAATTCAGGTTGGAGTGCTTCACCGAATGCCACAGCTTTTGCAGCGATTACATGTTCAAGCGGTCCACCTTGTACTCCCGGGAACACAGCAGAGTCTAACAACGCAGACATCATTTTCACTTCACCCTTAGGAGTTTTCTTTCCCCAAGGATTAGGGAAGTCTTTACCCATCAAGATGATACCACCACGTGGTCCACGCAATGTTTTGTGAGTAGTAGAAGTGACGATATGTGCATGTTTCACAGGGTTTTCAAGCAATCCTGCTGCGATAAGTCCGGCAGGGTGAGCCATATCCACCATAAAGATAGCTCCAATTTCGTCAGCCACTTTACGAATACGTGCATAGTCCCATTCACGAGAATAAGCAGAAGCACCTGCAACAATCAATTTCGGTTTGTTTTCGCGTGCCACTCTTTCCAATTGGTCATAGTCCACTCTTCCGTCTTCTTCTTTGACGCTATATTCCAATGCCTTGTAGTTGATACCCGACATGTTTACAGGCGACCCATGCGAGAGGTGTCCCCCGTGTGACAGGTTCAATCCGAGGAATGTGTCCCCAACATTAAGAACAGCCATAAACACAGCCATATTAGCTTGTGCTCCGGAGTGTGGTTGCACATTTGCCCATTCAGCTCCGAAGAGTTCTTTAATACGGCTTATAGCTATATTTTCAGATTGGTCCACTACTTCACATCCCCCATAGTAACGTTTTCCGGGATATCCTTCAGCATACTTGTTCGTCATTACAGAACCCATAGCTTGCATCACTTGTTCGCTGACGAAGTTTTCAGATGCGATGAGTTCAATACCTTTAATTTGGCGTTGTTTTTCTTGTTCGATTAAATCGAAAATTTGTTTGTCTTTAGTCATGATAATTTGTGTTTTTATGGTTTATTATTTACTTTTCTTTTTTTGTACGCTCCATCCGAATTTTCCGATAGGTTCACCCATCTTGTAGTAGTGTCCATGTGAGTAGGCCATGAGGTTTGCTTTTTCCAGTTCAAAGGCATTTGTTTCCGGATTCACAAGGCTTTCATCCACTTGCACATTCACCACTTCAGCGATAAACATATCGTGCGTTCCGAGCGGAATGATTTGTTTCACTTTACACTCAATGTTCACGGGTGATTCCTCAATAATAGGTGCACTTATCACAGAGGCTTTTCCCGGCGTGAGTTTCATTTCCTCAAACTTGTTGTACTTTGCTCCGCTTCTCACTCCACACCAGTCGGTAGCTTTAGCGAGTTTTTCCGTTGTGAGGTTGAGTACAAATTCCCCCGTTCTTTTAATGATGGGGTAAGAATGTCTTTCCGGTCTCACCGATATGTAACACATAGCCGGGTCGCTACAGATAGTTCCCACCCATGCCACAGTGAGTATGTTATACTCTTCCGGTGCTTCTCCACACGACACCATCACTGCCGGCAGAGGATATATCATTGTTCCCGGTTTCCAGTTGAGTTTCATTCTTTCGCTAGTTAATTTTGGCGTTTTCACATTTCACATCCTTTTCGCAGTAGTGACATCTCAGCAAGGTTTGTCCATTTACTTGTTTAAGTACATGAAAATGTGTTTTTACCGGTTGGTTATTCGTAATACACTTAGGATTTGGGCAGTGTACAATTTCCACTATATCTTGTGGCAGGTTTACATATCTTTTTTCCACCACCTCATAGTTTTTTATGATATTTATTTTGGCATTTGGAGCCACCAATGCAATTTTATTAGCTTCTGCCTCATCGATGTATTTATCAGAAATTTTGATAATACCCTTTCTTCCCATTTTTTTACTATCCAGGTTATTACCGATGGTAATTTGGTTTTCATAGTTATGCAGAAGCAGTATTTCCACCACTTTAAACACTTGTCCAGCAGGGATATGGTCTATCACAGTTCCGTTTCTCAGTGCCGCTACTTTTAGTTCTTTTTCCATATAGATACATCCATTTAGATAGTAATTCCCAATACTTTCGTTAAGATAGCTTGTCTGACATAGAGTCCGTTTTGCGCTTGTTGGAAGTAATACGCTTTTTCGCTATCATCCACATCCATATCAATTTCGTTCACACGTGGCAGCGGGTGTAAAATTCTCATAGAGTCTTTTGTACCTTCAAGCATGGCTCTACGTAGGCAATAGACGTCCTTCACTCGTTCATACTCCATGAGGTCTTGGAAACGTTCCTTTTGCACCCTTGTCATGTAGAGAATATCCGTTTGGTTGAAGTTTCCCTCCAATGTGACATCCTCCGTGAAAGGAATGTTGTGTTCTTTACAGAACAATTTATATTCCTCCGGCATTCTCAGTTCCTCCGGTGCGATGAAATGGAATGTGGGGTGGAAGTGATACATTGCCTGAATCAGTGAGTGCACCGTTCTGCCATATTTCAGGTCACCCACCATGGTTATGTCGAGGTTATCGAGCGTACCTTGTGTTTTTCTTATCGAGTAGAGGTCCAGCAATGTTTGTGAGGGGTGTTGATTTGAACCGTCTCCGGCATTGACAATAGGCGTATTCGTAATTTCAGAAGCATACCTTGCTGCACCCTCAATGAAGTGTCTCATAACGATTACGTCGGCATAGTTGCTCACAATTTTGATAGTATCATTCAAGCTTTCCCCTTTAGACGAACTACTTGTAGCCGCATCCGAAAATCCTATCACACGTCCTCCCAATCTATTTACTGCAGTTTCAAAGCTCAATCTGGTTCGTGTAGAAGGTTCAAAAAACAAGGTAGCGATTACTTTTCCTTCCAGCACTCGCTGATTAGGATTTTTCTCAAAATGAGCAGCTAAGTCCAGGATTTCCAGTATTTCATCCTTTCCATAATCCGAGATAGAAACTAAAGAATTCTTCATACAGTACGACATATTACAAATACATGGGACAAAGGTAGTGAAAGGTGAGCGAAATAGCAAAAATAAGTTTACTTAATTTTTGATATATCCGAACCGCATCCTACCTTATTAAAAGGTAGTGAAAGGTGAGTGATTAGAGGTTAGAGGACGCTCACGATGTGAACTACAGGACGGCTTCGCCTACAGGACGCTGCGCTACAGGACGTTCGTTTCACTCACTACAGGACGGCTTCACCTGTAGGATGCTCGCGGAGCGAGCTTTAGGTTAGATTTTTCAGTAAACACACACCC
>CALGCU010000244.1 GCA_937886455.1 uncultured Bacteroidales bacterium
GACCATCTCGGGACCACTAGATAGGAATAAATTTCTTTTTTAACGGACAACAATATTAAAAAATAGCAATTTCTACCGCGACCACATCGGGACTATTAGACAGGAATAACTACAAACGCTTATCAACTCCCCACATGAGTTTGGTTTTCAGGGTTTGAAAAAATGAATAACCTTCAATACGGATGGTCTGCACGGTATAAGGTGCCTTCTTTAGGGTGATTTTTACTGCGTCATGCAACACTTGTGATTGTCCATCTACGGATAATAAGAAGGAATTGGAACGACTTTTTACCTGCAATTCAATGAGGGTGTCATCTGCAATAACCATCGGACGTACATTCAAACTATGTGTTGCTACGGGCGAAAGAATAAAATTGTGTGTTTGAGGAGTGAGAATCGGACCTCCTACACTGAGTGAATAAGCCGTTGAACCGGTAGGGGTGGACACCATCAAACCGTCAGCTTGATAAGTGTGTAAATACTGCCCATCTAAATACGCCATTACGCTAATCATGGAGGATAAGTCTTGTTTGAGAAGTGCTACTTCATTAAGCGCATTTTGTGGAATGGTAAGCTGAGTGTTTTCCACTTTCACTTCTATTAATGAGCGTTGTTCTAAAATGTATTTCCCGGCAAATAGTTTGGCAAAAGCCTCGCGCATTCCCTCGGGGGATACATCAGCCATAAAACCTAATCGACCTGTATTGAGACCAAGAATAGGCATGCGCTTGCCCACAGCTGCTGCTGTTGTCAGAAAGGTTCCATCTCCTCCTACGCTCAAAGCCCAATCGGCATCTTCGTCTGGGAGCATACACGTGATGTCAGATGATAATTCATCATGGTGAAGCACTTGATATATATTCTCGTCAAGAACCACCTGAACTCCTTCTTCAGAAAGAATTTGCAAGAGTTCTTTCACGGTTGATATTGTTTCTTCACGATGGGTGTTTCCAAATATAGCGACTTTCATATGACCACTCCTTGTGTTATAATATTTAATTTCCACAATATTGTTTCTGCACGCTTTTTAATGTACTCTTTGAGTAAATATGGATAGAATGCAACTTGGAAATCTCAAATTTAAGCATGCTTATTTGCTATTTCGCTCGCCTTGCACTATCTTTGCCAAGAGATTAGTGAGAGCGTTAAACTCATATTCTGGTGCAAAGAAACAAAAAACTTGACAACCTCGCAAAGTCTTTACCATGTAAACCCAAATACTAAATAGAGTATATGACTCGTTTAAGCGTAAATATTAACAAAGTAGCTACCCTGCGAAATGCTCGCGGAGGTAATGTGCCTGACGTACTGCAAGTGGCTTTAGATTGTGAACGTTTCGGCGCTGATGGTATAACGGTTCATCCTCGTCCGGACGAACGCCACATTAGGTATAGTGATGTCCGAGCTCTCCGACCTTTGCTACACACTGAGTTTAACATTGAAGGCTATCCGTGTGAAAGCTTTATTAATCTTGTGCTGGAAGTGTGCCCGGAACAAGTTACCTTGGTGCCCGACCCACCGGGAGTGCTTACTTCTAATGCCGGATGGGACACGCTGACTCACCAAGATTTTTTGCGAGAGGTAATTGCTACATTCAAAGCAAAAAATATTCGGGTGTCTTTGTTTGTGGAGGCAGATCCGGTAATGGTGGAATATGCAGCAAAAGCCGGGGCTGACAGAGTGGAACTCTACACCGAACCGTATGCAAAACAATATCCGGAAAACCCCACTGAGGCTATCCGTGCTTTTAAATTGGCAGCAAATAAAGCAAAAGAAATGAAACTCGGACTGAATGCCGGACATGATTTGAGTTTGGAAAACCTTGGGTATTTATGTCAAGAAATACCCGAAATTGATGAGGTGTCAATCGGACATGCCTTAATAGCTGATGCGTTATACATGGGTCTGGAGGAAACTATTCATCGTTATCTTTCTTTAGTAAAACAAAACAAATAACAACAAATAATTATGAGCTTTTTAAGTATTTTTCTACAAGTCGCAAACACTATTGACACACTGTCAATGTCAACCGCAGAAATGGTTGCTGAACCGGAAAAGATGAACCTTTGGACCATGGCAACATACGGGGGACCTATCATGATCATCCTTGCTATTATGTTTGCATTGGCGGTTTATCTTTTTATTGAACGTTTAGTGACCTTAAAAAAGGCATCTAAAGAAGAAAAGTCTTTTATGAATCGTATCAAAGACTATATTCACGATGGAAAAATAGATTCTGCTATTCGTTTGTGTCAAGAGACTAATAACCCAACTGCACGCATGGTGGAAAAGGGAATTAGCCGATTGGGACGTCCTATGAGTGATGTGCTGGTTGCTATTGAGAACGTGGGAAATATTGAAATTGCTAAATTGGAAAAAGGGCTTGTGTTGCTTGCTTCTATCTCTGGGGGAGCGCCTATGCTGGGATTCTTGGGAACAGTAACGGGTATGGTGAGCACCTTCTTTAATATGGCGCAAACAAGTGGAGGTACCATTGAACTTAGTTCGCTTTCTACGGGTATGTATCAAGCAATGGTAACTACTATCGGAGGTCTGATTGTGGGTATCTTGGCATACTTTGCCTACAACTACCTTGTGGCGCAAATTGATGCTGTAATGCGCAAACTGGAAACAGGAACAATGGAATTTTTAGACTTGCTTAATGAACCTGCTGCATAGTTCATTCCTTAAAAATCTACATCAATGGCTCTGAAAAGAAGAAATAAGGTAGAAGCAACATTCAGTATGTCATCAATGACAGACTTGATATTCCTACTGTTGCTGTTTTTTATCATGGCAAGCACAATGTCATCGCCAAATGACATAAAAATTAATTTGCCACAAAGCAAAGCGAAAACCACTACGCGTGCCACTGTGGCGAAAGTGTCAATCGATGAACTGGGAAACTATTATATCGCAGTAGGAAAAGCTAAACCGGTACAAATTGCACCGGAAGAACTCGAAAGTCGTATTACACAAATCGTGGCTCAAGACACCACTACATACATAGCGCTGCATGCTGACCAAGATATAGCATACAAAGAAGTGGTACATGTTTTGGATATAGCAAATGAACATAAATTAAAATTGGTAATAGCCACAAAAAAAGCTAAATGAAACAATCTGAAATATATGGTTTGATTGGTTCAATACTCACGTGTGTGTTGATGTTCTTATTGCTGTGGTTTTTATATATGAATGTGGAAACACCGCAAGAGGATGAAGGTATTATGGTGAGCATAGGCAACGCGGAAGCCGGAGGTGGATGGCAAGAGGAACAGATGAATCAAAGCACACCGGTGGCACCTCCGCCTACTCCTGCTGCTCCGAGCCAAAACGACCTGATGACGCAAGATGATGAATCACTCGCCCTTGCTGAACAACGTAAACAAGAGGCACGAAAAAAAGCCGCTGAAGAAGCTGAGCGAATCCGTAAACAAAAGGAAGAGGAAGCAAGAATAGCGGCGGAAAAGGCTGCCAGAGAAGCTGCATTGGCTGAACAAAGAAGACTGGAGCAGGAAAAAATTGACAAAGCGAATAAATTGGGAGGACTGTTCGGAAATAACACCACTGGAAGCGGAAGTGGAAACACTACAGGCACTCAATTTGAAGGTAATCCATTGGGCAAAGGAACTTCTGGGGGAAACTCTTGGTCGGTATATGGACGAAACCTGAAAGGAAACATTGTCAAGCCTTCCTACAATAGTAATATCGAAGGTACTGTTATTGTGACTATACGTGTAAATGCCACAGGGCGTGTGATTAGCGCTAATGTGACAGGTGGAACTATTTCGGATGCACAACTCAGAGAAGCCGCCAGACAAGCGGCACTGAAAACCATGTTCTCTGAAGGAAAGGATGAAGTAACGGGTATTATTACCTTTAATTTTAAATTAAACTAATTGAAGATTTATGAAAGTATATACCTTTTTGGCTAATGGCTTTGAGGAAATTGAAGCTATCACACCAATAGATTTGTTAAGACGTGCCGGTGTGGATGTATGCACCGTCTCAGTACATGACTCAAAAACAGTGAGCGGGGCACATGGAATGTCTTTAGTGGCGGATGCGCTCTATGATGAATGTAACTTTGAGGATGCGGATATGTTGTTCTTGCCGGGTGGAATGCCGGGAACTACCAATCTGGAAGCTCATGCCGGACTATGTGAACTGCTACGCAAGCAAAATGAGGATGGAAAATGGATTGCAGCAATTTGTGCGGCTCCGTCTATATTGGGAAAATTAGGACTGTTGGAAGGTAAAAAGGCTACTTGCTATCCCGGCTTTGAAAACTTCTTAGGCGATAGCGCTATGGAAGCAAGCGTAGTGATAAGTGATAATGTTATCACTGCGGAAGGACCTGGTGCTGCATATGATTTTGCGTTAGACCTCATCGAACTATTGACCGACGAAGAAACTTCTCAGCGTATTGGTCAGGAAACAATGTACAGATGAGATGTTGATGGAATGGACACAACGCACGGAGGCGCTTTTAGGACACACCAATATCATCACACTAAATAATGCACACATTCTTGTTGTGGGAGTTGGTGGAGTAGGGGGTGCTGCCATTGAAATGTTGGCGCGTGCGGGAGTTGGTAAATTTACTTTGATTGACAATGACCTTGTGTCTATTACAAATATCAATCGGCAACTCATTGCTAATCACACCACTGTGGGGCAAACCAAAGTGGATGTGTGGAAAGAAAGATTGTTGAGTATTAACCCTCATATAATCGTTAATACAAATGCAGTCTTTTTGGATGAAAATAATGTGGCATCATTGTTGACTGAAGATAAATTTGATTTCGTAGTGGATGCTATTGACACGCTCTCGCCAAAGGTGCAATTGCTGGCTGCTTGTCATCAAAACGGAATCAATGTTATATCCTCAATGGGCTCTGGTAGTAAGATGGACCCGGCATGCATTCGTTTGGCGGATATCAGTAAAACGGCTTATTGTCCACTGGCAAGGAGTGTGCGTGGCGCATTGAGCAAAAAGGGCATTAAGAATGGAATCCCTTGTGTCTATTCTATAGAGCAACCCATCAAACAAGGTGTGATTCCGGTGGAAGGGGAACGAAATAAAAAAAGCACTACCGGTACTATATCTTATATGCCTAATTTATTTGGCTGTTGGATGGCTGCTTATGTTATAAATTCACTCACAAAAGACATATCTCATGATTAAAGCTCACAATATATACAAGCGTTTTGACAACCTGGAAGTACTCAAAGGTGTAAGTTTTGAAGTGGAAAAGGGTGAAATGGTAGCTATCATTGGACCAAGTGGAGCCGGAAAAACTACACTACTCCAAATTATTGGAACACTTGATAAACCTAACAGTGGAAATATCATCATTGGGGGACAGGATGTGTCCTTGTTGAAGGAAAAGGAATTGTCACATTTCCGTAATCAGGAAATAGGATTTATCTTTCAGTTTCATCAATTATTGCCGGAATTTACTGCGCTTGAAAATGTAATGCTGCCTGCACTGATTGGACACACTGAGCATCAAGAGGCAAAACAGCGTGCAGTGCAAATCCTGGAACGCCTGAATCTTGGAGACCGACTTCATCACAAGCCTAATGAACTCTCAGGTGGTGAACGTCAAAGAGTGGCTGCGGCAAGGGCTTTAATAAACAACCCATCTATCATTCTGGCGGATGAACCATCGGGTAGTTTGGATAGTAATAATAAGCAAGAACTACACCGACTTTTATGTGACATGCGTGACCAATTCAACCAAACTATTGTCATAGTTACACACGATAACGAATTGGCTCAAATCGCAAATCGTATTGTGAAAATGCAAGACGGAAGAATTATCTCCTAATCAATGAGAACACTCTGTTCTGTCATATTATTCTTTGTTGCCTCATCTGTTTTATGGGCGCAACAAACTAATGATAGCATACACGCAACGCCTATTAAAGATTCCGTGCGGGTTATCACAGACACTATACAAACTTCTCAACTGCTGAATACTACCAAAGCGGAATCACTCTTGGAAGCTTACTTGATGAACTTGCTCGAAAAACAAGGACAGCGATTATATAATGACTCAACTTCTCCTGCTCTTTCTGAACAAAGTGTTGATACATCGGCAATGCAAATTCCACTACCACTGTCAGCGCAATATAATCCTTTGTGCATTGAACTTATATTCAAACCACTGGAACTGTCTATTGACAAACCTATCTCTTACGGGATGTACTCCTCCCCTTCACCATCTGGCGCGTTAACAAATTTACCGCACAGGTCTTTATTTGATGAAGAGAAAAGTCTGTATGAGCTACGTAATAAGGCGCGCTCCTATATCACCTCTCATGCGGCTGATTTATATGTTGGAACTTTTCAAGATTTACCGGAAGTGGCGCATTTGCACGAAAAACATCTTCTAAGTAATAATACTAAACACCTGAGATTGGGTAAGTCTGAAAAATTGAAAACCAAGTCATTGGAACTTGTAAAAATAGCTAAGGCGAAATGGATTAGTAAAGGATCGGCGCTCCTGCAATTCTCGCAAAACTATGTTTCAAAAAACTGGTATAAGGGTGGTAATAGCAATATCGCCATCTTGGGTATAGCGGAAGGAAGTATCACCTACGACAACCACAAAAATATTCAGTGGGAAAACACGGGAGAATGGCGAGCAGGATTCAATAGTGTCAATGGTGACACCTTGCGTAAAATCAGCACAAGCGATGACCTGCTCCGCTTGCAGAGTAAACTGGGCTTTAAGGCGTTCAATAAGTTCTACTACTCAGGAGCTGTGGAGTTTCAAACACAGTTTTTTAACACATTCAAAGAAATTAACTCCACACAGTTGAAGAGCTCTACTTTCTCACCGGTACGATTGAACATTAGTTTGGGTCTCGACTATAAGCCGAATAAAGACTTGTCCATTATGTTTGCACCGGTCTCTTACAAGTTTATCTATGTTATGGACACTACAAGTATCGACCAAACTCAATTCGGGGTAAAAAAAGATAAATGTTCGCTTAATGAAGTGGGTAGCTCAATTAAAATCATCTATAAGTATCAACCTGTGGATGGTATTCAATTGGATGGGCGTTTCTACTTCTATACAAACTACCAAAAAGTGGAGGTCGAACTGGAATTGGTGGCAAACTTCATCATCAATCGCTACTTCAGTGCACGCCTCTCTCTCTATCCGCGTTACGACAACACGGCAATTCTGCCAAACAAAGAAAAGGCGCAAATCCAATTCAAAGAATTTCTTAGTGTAGGCTTCTCGCATAAATTTACACAAGCAGGAAAAATCAAAAGAAACAGACATCTTGCTGCGCAATAGAAACGATATGCGACGATAAGAATAGGCAGTGTCTATGCATAAAAACATGATTAACAAAGCCTTCTGGTTAGTTCCATCATGGCAGTCCCTAAAAACTAAAACTAAAAAAATACCCCCTAAACACTAAGACGAGTCAGACCGTATTCACTATCATTAGATACAAAACAGATACCAACTAGATAGGAACTAGGTAGGAACTAGATAGGAATTAGGTAGGAACTATATAAGAATTAGATAGGAACTAGATAGGAACTAGATAGGAACTAGATAGGATGAAGACACAAAGAATAAACTTCTATCTTGTCTTGATTTTACTACTATTCTAATGGTATGTTCTTCTAACTTCATGAGAAGGAATAGTTGGCGCTTACTTGTTCGTAATGTATAACTCATTGGAAGTAAGCAAAACTTTCACTATCTTTGCACAGAATTTAACGTAGCAAAACAGCATGGGGATTTTTGATAAACTATTTGGAAAAAAACAACAGTTAGACAGCGGATTGGAACGAAGTCGAGAAAGTGTATTTGGAAAAATCACACGAGCAATCGCAGGAAAATCAAAAGTGGATGATGAGGTGCTTGATAACATTGAAGAAGCTCTCATCACATCGGATGTGGGAGTAGACACAACACTACGCATCATCCAACGACTGGAAGACCGAATTGCTCGGGATAAATACATGAATACAGACGAACTTCATGGCATTCTGTGTGATGAAGTTTGCTCTCTACTTAAAGAAAACTCTACAAGCCAAATCAAAGAATTTGATGCTCAACTACCCAATAAACCCTACGTCATAATGGTTGTCGGAGTGAATGGGGTAGGAAAAACTACAACCATCGGAAAACTGGCTTATCAATTTAAGCAGGCAGGAAAAAAAGTCTATTTGGGAGCTGCTGATACATTCAGAGCTGCCGCCGTTGATCAACTGCAAATATGGGGTGACAGAATAGGAATACCGGTCATAAAGCAAAAAATGGGCTCAGACCCGGCTTCTGTCGCGTTTGATACATTGGCGTCTGCTAAAGCAAATGATGCTGATGTGGTGCTCATTGACACTGCCGGAAGGCTCCACAACAAAGTAAACCTCATGAACGAATTGAGCAAAATCAAAAACGTTATGCAAAAAGTAGTACCTGATGCGCCACATGAAGTACTACTCGTACTGGATGGGTCAACGGGACAAAATGCCTACGAACAAGCAAAACAATTCTCTAAAGCTACTCAAATCACTACACTGGCAATCACTAAATTGGATGGAACGGCTAAAGGAGGAGTAGTTATCGGAATATCAGACCAATTCCAAATCCCCGTTAAATACATTGGAATTGGAGAAAAAATTGATGACCTGCAGATTTTTGATAAAGAATTGTTCGTTAAATCACTCTTGGGTAAAGTACAATAACTGAAGACAATAAAAAGACGCAAATTACAGAAGAATACTAAAAATCTGCGGGAAAGTTAAGGTCATTCAAAAATAATGTTGTATCTTTGCCAACCAATTGAAAAAAAAGCCATAAAAGGCAACCAATAATAGAATACTGAGAAAACAAAAACAAACATTAAATGGGGATTCAAAAAGGAGATAAAGATTTACCAAACAGAATAAACGACCAAATTAGAGGTGTCAAAGAAGTGCGTTTGGTAGGTGATAATGTAGAACAAGGTATATATCCTATCGCAGAAGCTATGCGAATAGCTGACGAACTGGAATTAGATCTCGTGGAAATATCTCCTAATGCAGCACCACCGGTTTGTAGAGTGATTGACTACCAAAAATTCCTCTACCAACAAAAAAGACGTGAAAAAGAACAAAAGGCTAAGTCAACTAAAATAGTAATCAAAGAAATACGTTTCGGACCGCAAACTGATGACCATGATTACAACTTCAAGTTGAAACATGCACAAGGATTCCTTAAAGAAGGATGTAAAGTGAAAGCATATGTGTTCTTCAAAGGAAGATCAATACTCTTCAAAGAACAAGGTGAACTCCTATTGCTACGCTTTGCAAATGACTTGGAAGACTTCGCTAAAGTTGACCAATTACCAAAATTGGAAGGAAAACGAATGTTCCTGTTCCTAAGTCCTAAAAAGTAAGTAAAACATTTATAAATTAAAATAAGTACTAACATGCCAAAAATGAAAACTAATTCCGGTGCCAAAAAGAGGTTTGCCCTTACCGGATCAGGAAAGATCAAAAGAAAACATGCTTTTAAAAGTCACATTCTGACTAAAAAAACTAAAAAGCAAAAACGTAATTTAACACACTCTGGTCTTATTGACACAACAAATATGAAGAGTGTGCGCGAAATGCTCTGCTTGCGTTAATTTATCAGAATTAAACAATTAAAGTTTTCTAAGTAAATCAACAGAATCGTTAGCCTTAAGATTGCAACATAGCAACGCTAACATTCAAAAATCATTTTATTATGCCAAGATCAGTAAATCACGTTGCTTCACGTACAAGAAGAAAAAGAATTTTAAGCCTCACAAGAGGTTATTTGGTGCTCGTCGTAATGTTTGGACTGTAGCAAAAAATACATGGGAAAAAGGTTTGCAATATGCTTATCGCGACCGCAAAAACAAAAAACGTAGCTTCCGCGCATTGTGGATTCAACGTATCAATGCTGCCGCACGCCTTGAAGGTTTGTCTTATTCACAACTAATGGGAGCTTTGCACAAATCTGGTATTGAAATCAACAGAAAAGTGTTGGCTGACTTAGCTATGAATCACCCTGAAGCATTCAAAGCTATCGTTGCGAAAGCAAAAAACGCTTAAACAGCCTAACATATGTATAGCAAAAAGTCCAGGCAAATTGTCTGGACTTTTTGATTCAAATAAACTACCAAAACACACAAACATCAACCTAAAGATAACACACTCTTTATGCTCCCAATAAAAGATTTCAATTATACGCTGAGCGATGAGCAAATTGCAAAATACCCCATCTCACCACGCGACCATTCTAAACTACTGTTGTATAAAGCAGGAAAAATAAGCCATGATGTCTTTTATAATATTGGGAAACATCTCAAAGATACTCCACTACTCGTTTACAATAATACACGAGTAATACAAGCACGCTTAATATTCCAAAAATCAACAGGCGCAAGAATAGAATTATTCTGTCTTGAACCGCTCGCTCCAAGTGAATATACACTCTCACTTTCTTCAACAAAACAATGTGACTGGGAATGTCTTGTGGGAAATGCAAAAAAATGGAAAGATGACACATTGCAACTCTATATCGAAGCTATAAAACTTACACTCACAGCAACGAAAATAGAAACACTGGAATTTTCACAAAGAATACGTTTTACATGGGACAACCCACAAATAAGTTTTGGCGAAATATTAGACGCTATCGGAGAACTGCCTATACCTCCTTATCTTAATAGGCCTACAGAGGAAAGCGATAAACAAAACTATCAAACGGTCTATTCAAGAATACAAGGGTCAGTAGCTGCACCCACAGCAGGACTACACTTCACAGAAGAAGTCATTACGCAACTTAAAAAGCAACAAATCAACTTTGAAGAAATAACGCTACACGTAGGAGCTGGCACATTCCGACCGGTAAAAACAGAAGATGCAAACCAACACATCATGCACACAGAAACAATCCTACTGCGTAGAGAAAGCATTGAACATATCCAACAAAACCTTGGCAATGTTATCGCTATAGGTACCACAACTGTAAGAACCTTAGAGTCACTCTACTTCTTGGGACATCAGGATTGGGAACAAACAACAATACCACAAGTAAAACAATTTGAACCTTATCAAACTAACTATACCTTGACTGCGGAAGAGGCACTGCAACATGTTTTGGATACAATGACAAAAAACAATACGGATATCCTGCAGGCAAGAACACAAATAATGATTAAACCGGGCTACCAATTTAGAATCATAAAAGGAATGATTACTAACTTCCATCAGCCACAAAGTACACTCCTGTTATTGGTATCTGCGCTCATAGGGGAAGATTGGAAAAAAGTTTATCAATATGCGCAGGAAAACCAATTCCGCTTCCTGAGTTACGGAGATAGTTCGCTACTTTTGCCTTCGGAATAATAGTGCAAAAACACAACTTTGAAATTATAAGCAAAGAAAAGTGTTAAAAATCCGAATCAGGCATAAAATAAAGTAAAAATACACAAAAATCAACCTGCTTGTTGTAGTTTGTATCAAAATAACGCCATAATTGAAGCAAAATGACAAAAACAACGATAAAATAACTTGTTATAAATTGCAAGTAAATGACTAAAAATGGTCAAAAATGTGTTGCAAAACATACTTTATCCTATTGCAGGAACGAACAAAAAACACTTATTTTGCCAACGAC
>CALGCU010000245.1 GCA_937886455.1 uncultured Bacteroidales bacterium
ACAAAAAAAAGAATGATAGTTAAAATGCTCGTGTGTAAGCACGGGCTTTTGGTTATTCTTTTTGTCGGGTTACGCCAAACACCTTTGAGCAGGATACTAAAAGTACCGCGCTTTTTTTATGTGTGTATGTCTGTAATTGGTACAATGGAGTATGCTGAAAAGCCAAACAAGTGAGTAGGCTCAGAAAAAAAAAACAAATTGAAACATGAAGAAAATCTTGTTATTTGTGTTGCTAATCTGCGCAACAATCGGTGCAAATGCACAACTATTTGGTAGAACAAAAACCATCAATGTTATTCCTGATAATGCAAAAATCTTTCACAAAGGTGCGGAAGTTGGGCAAGGTTCTTATACTTTCCAAATGGGACGTGAGGACTACATGCTTTTTAAATTGAAAGCACCCGGTTATATTGATAAAACCATTAAAGTTTACAAAGCGAACAAACAAAATACATTTACCTATCAATTAGAGGTAGATGAAGCATACGCAAATTCAGAGGCAAGTAGTGATTTAGCAAATAAATCAATGACAATTGTAGTACGCGAAGGAATGTCCTCAGATGAAGTATGGAAGCGTTTAGTATTATATCTAACTGATGTATTCCCTGATATGGAGATTATGGACAAAAGCGCAGGCTGGTTGCGTAGTGCATGGATGAAACAAGATTTTGCATATGCTACAATCCGAACTCGTATCGAAGTCAAAGAAATGATTGGACAAGACGATCTTCGCTATCGCGTTAAATTGCAATCTGAATATGCTTGGCACGATTGTGGTGGTGGCGATGAGTGCTACCAACAATGGGATCGCGTTCTAAAAACTTATAATCAAGCTATCCAAGATTTGTTTAATGCTATTAGATAATATCTAATTATGAAAAAGTTATTAGTAGCTTTATTCTTGTGTTCTTGTATATTATGCCAAGCTAAAGACTTCTATTACGAGGGAATTAGTTTTGAATATCCTAGTAGGATGAAAGGTGGGGTAAAACTTCAGCCTAGGGGATGTGAAGTTGAAAATTCCCATTGGGTATTTTTTCCTATTTCTACTGTATCAAATAATCCAGTCGAATTGGTTAAGTATAGTTTGCTTTCTATTTCTTGTACTAAGAACAAAAACAGTAATCCTGAAAAAGTTTTAACTGAGATTATTGATAAAACTTGGGAAGAGTCTTCTAATATGCCGAAGAAACTGAGAGTTAAGTCTATTTCAGATATACAAGATGGAATAGTAGGTAACTATCCATGTAAATTTATTGATATAGAAAAACCCATAGGTCATAGAATAAGAGTATATTGTTTTAAAAAAGGCAATTATTTTATCCAATTAACCATAAATTGGTTTGGAGTTAAGAAATTAGAAAAATTCGAAAAAGTAATAGCGAAATTAAAGGTAGTTGATACTTTTGAGTTTATTCCAGAATAATACTTGAATGCTTTTTAATGATTATGACTCCCGGTCGCTGTTTTTATGCGGTTGGGAGTCTTTATGTTGTGTGGTGTAAAAAATTATTGCTATCTGATATAAGTCTAATCATGCATAGAAGTGACGTTCGCAAGCGAGGTAGAGGGGATTGACAGGGGAATTAGTGAAGGGAAAAAATCTTGAGATGGGAATCTCAAGAGCAGGACAGATGGCCGGGGAATTGGTTATCAAATGGGTAGTTAGCTTTGCATGAGGAAAGATGGCTTAGTATGTTGTAATATCTAAACATACTTGTGTTCTAAGTTTACCAAGCGGTAAGATTTAAATATACCAAAAGTGCATGCCTGATTGGGCATGCACTTTTTTACTGTTGTAAATGAGGAGTTTTACTCGGCTTTGATTTCATCATTATCGGGGAATGCTTTGAATCCTTCTCCGAATGTGTCGTAAGCATCAGTAACCACTACAAAGGCTGATGGGTCAACCTCTTTAATTTTTTGTTGTACCAGATTTACTTCTTTCCTACTCACTACCAGAAATATCATTTCTTTATCTTGTTGTGTGTACATCCCTTTTGCTTTGATATAGGTTGCACTACGGTCGAGGTCTTCTATGATAAATCGTCGCAGGTCTTCGTGGTGTTCGGTAATAATGTAGAGTAATTTGTCGTAGGATGCCCCATCTAAGACATAAGCCACCACTCTTGATGTGGCATAGATACATACCAATGAATAGAGTGTGAGCGTCCATCCACCTTCGGCAGGTTCACCTGTTCCCAATCCAAATCCGATGACCAACAAACCAGAGAGCACCACCAAGCCATCGGCGATGAAGATTGCATTTGAGAATTTGATTCCCAGATATTTTTGCATGAGCATTGCCACGATGTCGGTACCTCCCGTAGTGGCTTGCTGACGAACCACCAATCCTTGTCCTACTCCAATGATTAGGGCGCCAATTAAAGATGTGAGTAATAAGTCGCCTGACATATCCAATCGTCCTCCGAGGAGTAGTGCCGGGTCAAGTGATTCCACTGCCGCCTCATTAGGATAGACCAAACGTGTGAGTATGTTCATAAATCCGGGTGTGAAGAGGGCAGCCAATACTGTTCTAATTCCAAATTTTCCTCCAAATACCAACACTGCTATAATCATCAGAGGTATGTCGAACATATAACCAAATGTACCCACTTGAATGGATGGGAAGATATTGTGTAACACAATGCCGGCGCCATAGACACCACCCGGTACAAAGTTGTATGGATTGACAAAGAATACAAATCCGGAGCCCATAATGGCACATCCGAGGAATATCAAGAACCATGAGCGCCACCATGCCCATGTGCCCATTGGGGCGAGCAGAGTCTTAAGTTTTTGCATATTAGAAAAGATTGATTTAAGGTTATCGGGGGCAAAGATAGTGAAAGGAGTGTGAAGAAACAAGAAAATAGAGTTGTTTACTTCACACAAGCCATAAGAAAATTGATTAGAAGTTAGCGAGGGACAAACACGCAGTTACCACACAGATTATTTAGGTGTGCGCCAATAGAGGGCTATACCAATGAGCAGAAACAGGAAGTTGGGCATCCACACAGCCATAAAGGGTGACATGGAGCCATTGACCGAAAAACTTGTAGAAACCGTAGAGAAGAGGATGTAAATAGCCGTCAGGGCAATACCAACCCCCATGTGCAGTCCCATACCCCCTCTTACTTTTCGCGAACTTAGTGAGACTCCAATCAGGGTCATAATAAACGCTGCAACAGGAGATGCAAAACGTTTGTGGTATTCATTTTTGAAGGCTTGAATATTACCCACTCCTCTTTGTGATTGTTTATTCAGATAGTCAGTGAGTTCCGGATTGGTCATTTGGGTAGCTTCTTGTGAGGTAATAAAAAACTCAGAAGGTTGCACCATGATTGTTGTGTCCATCTTAGCCCCTCTCACAAGACGTTCACGCATACCATCAAAGTCGCGCAAAACGTATTTTTCAAGGTTCCACACATAGGCACTATCCCACGCCACACGTTCAGCAGTGAGGCGTGACACGAGTGTTTTTCCATCGAATTTTTCCAACGAGAAACGATAGCCACGATTGGTGCGTATTTGATAACTTTCAATATACAAAATGACTCCCGGTTCGACCTCCATTTGTCCATTTCGTGCATGTTCCGTTTTGAAGCGTTTGACATATTTATTTTCAAAATCGAGCAAGCCTTTGCTCGCCGGCGGGATGATATATCCTCCTAAAAAGAAGGACCCTACGCCCAGCAGCAATGCCGAAAAGAAATAAGGAAACA
>CALGCU010000246.1 GCA_937886455.1 uncultured Bacteroidales bacterium
CTGTAGTAAAAGGGGTAAAATCTGCCAACGAACGCTTCGCCGGAGCTGTTGAAACCTATTGCATTGAAGCCATGATGCAAGACGGGAAAGCATTACAAGCCGGCACATCACACTTCCTCGGACAAAACTTTGCCAAAGCATTTGACGTACAGTTTGTCAACAAGGAAAACAAAATGGAATACGTTTGGGCTACCTCATGGGGAGTTTCTACACGACTCATGGGAGCTCTCATCATGGCACACTCCGACAACAACGGACTCGTACTCCCTCCAAAGTTGGCACCTATACAAGTAGTCATCATTCCTATCTACAAAAACCAAGAACAACTCGACGCTATATCCGAAAAGGTACAACCTATCGTCGCTGAACTCAAAAAAATGGGAATCAGCGTTAAATACGATAATGCCGACAACAAAAAACCGGGATGGAAGTTCTCAGAATACGAACTCAAAGGAGTACCCGTACGTCTTGCCATCGGAGCACGCGACCTCGAAAACGGAACTGTTGAACTCATGCGCCGTGACACCCTCACCAAAGAAACACTACCTTTGGAAGGTATCGCACAACACACTCAAGACCTGTTGGAACAAATCCAACAAAACATCTTTGAAAAAGCACGTAACTTCCGCGACTCTGTCACACGTGATGTAGCCGACTACGACACCTTCAAAGAAGAAATCGAAAAAGGAGGATTCCTACGTTGCTATTGGGACGGAACACCGGAAGACGAAGACCGCATCAAAGAAGAAACCAAAGCCACCATACGATGCATTCTGCTACACCAAGCAGACACAGAAGGCAAATGTATGCTCACCGGACGCCCAACCAAGCAACTCGTACTCTTCGCAAGAAGCTACTAACAAGCAACATACAGATGCACCACAATGCATCCACCTCTATCTAAAAGTATCCCGACCCATTTATGGTGTCGGGATACTTTTTTTATTGCAATAAATCACCAACTGCACTCACACTCATTAAGCATAGTGCACCGGAGGGGATATGTTTGGATTACTTAGGTTAGGACTGTATTTCCTCCTCTAAAAACTAACTAAAAAAGCACTGTCCTTATTAGTTTGGAAGCGAAATAGTAATGGAATATATTTATATAACTTTTTCACATTTCAAAACTAACTAAAAAAGCACTGTCCTCCTGTTTAGGGGGACGAGTGGAGTGTAGCGCCAGCGGAATGGAACGGAGGGGGTATGTCTTATTCAAAATTGCGATTAAGCGAGCGCAGAATCAAGCTTGCTTGAATTATGCCGAGCGCAAGCAATTTATATAAACGGCGTGCCGTGTCCGCCTTAACACACCCGGCAAAGCACTGTCACTCCCCAACCTCCCTAAAGCCACTAGTTCACTAGGAAACTAGCCCAACTATCAAAAAACACCCTCCCCTCGCCTCGCGAGGACCCTAAAGGGCTCCGCCCGCCCTAAAGCGAGTGCAACGAGCGTCCTGTAGCAAGCGAAGCGCAGCGTCCTATCCCATACTCCCCCTATTCACTACTATATCATTGCAAACAGATACCAACTAGATAGGAACTAGGTAGGAACTAGATAGGAACTAGATAGGAACTAGATAGGAACTAGATAGGAACTAGATAGGTTCAAAAAATTATTCTTATCATTACTATCCAACAAGTCCGAATACTCTCCACACTCTACATCTGCAAGTCACATGAGCACCACCAACGCAGCATCCTTAACAACCAACAAGAATCTATTACAACAAACACATAAATCGTTTCAATAAAAATGCCTAATTTTGCACCAATATAACACAAGCGGAATATGGAGAAAGAATTTCTGTTAGGAAAGAATCTGGAAGAATTAAAACAAATAGCTCAAAACGTAGGATTACCCGCATTTGCGGGAAAACAGATAGCGGATTGGATATACAAAAAGCGTGTCTGTACAATTGATGAAATGAGCAACCTATCCAAAAAAGGACGAGAAGCACTAAACGAACACTATTCTATAGGAAGAGTAGCACCTACACATAAAGCTGAATCGGTGGACGGAACCAAAAAGTACCTATTCCCTGTCAGTTGTGGAGAAAAAGTGGAAGCCGTGTACATCCCAAGTGCCGACAGAGCCACACTATGCATATCCACACAAGCTGGATGCAAAATGCACTGCAAATTCTGCATGACAGGAACACTCGGATTCCACGGACAACTCACAGCAACCGACATGCTCAATCAAGTATTCAGCATACCGGAGTCAGAGCAACTAACAAATATTGTGGTTATGGGAATGGGCGAACCGATGGACAACATAACACATCTATTAGCCGCCCTCAATGTAATGACAAGCGAATGGGGATGCGCATGGAGTCCAAGACGCATTACAGTATCCACTGTAGGACTAATACCGGGATTAGAACGTTTCCTGCGCGAAAGCGAATGTCACTTAGCAGTAAGCCTACACAATCCTTTTTCACGAGAACGAGAACAAATGATGCCGGTAGAAAAAGCATATAAACTAAAAGAAGTATTAGAACTTATTAAAGCTAGTGAACCAATATTTGAAGAATTCTATAAAGTTAATGAACCATACTATGAAGCTATAGAAAAACTAACAAAAAATCAACATGGTATGATAACAAGAATGTTCCCAATAATACCTGAAATAAAAAGAAAGAATAAATAGGAGTGATAAATATGGAATTTAACGCTAATGGCCAAAAAGTATTTATTGAACAAGAATGGATAACTGGTAAAACATGTTTATTCAATGTTCATAATACTTCTGATTACTTCCAAGGAATGATTGGTTTATCAACAATAAGAAAAGAATTTATAACAAAACTAGAATCACAAGGATTCATAGTAACAACAGATAAAAATGATAATGATCCAGATATGGTTTATTTAATAATGAATAATACTGCAATAATTCCTGAGGG
>CALGCU010000247.1 GCA_937886455.1 uncultured Bacteroidales bacterium
CAAATGGGGGATGCTTCGCTTGCTTTTTTGATAGTTGTGACCTTGTGGATTTAGGGGGCTTGGTTGGGGATAGTGCTTTGTTATGTGTATTAAGGAGGACACGGCATGTGGTTTTGATAAATAGGGTGATGGTGTGGTTAGTGATTGTATGTGAGAGTTTTTGTGGTTTTGGTGTTGTCATTTGTCTTTTTACGCTCCTTTTCGTAATTTTGCAGAAGTTAAAAAGAGATTCATTTATGACGTATTTGGTGTTACGATTTTCGTCGATTGGTAATGTGGCAATGACTGTTCCTGTGGTTGCTACGTTGGCGCGTGAACATCCTGATGATATGTTTGTTTATGTTTCTCAAAAGAAACTCGCGGCGATGTTTACCGGTGTTGGTAATGTGCATTTTGTAGAGGCTGATTTTCAGGGTCGTCATGCCGGTTTTGGTGGTTTGAAAAGGTTGTATAAGGAGGTGACGGATGTGTGGAAGGTGGATTATGTGCTTGATTTGCAACGTAGTTGGAAGACTGTTTTGTTTGCTTGTTTTTTCCGCATGCGTCGTAAGCCTGTTTATTCACTTTGTGGGGGTGGGTGTGATAAGTCTGATTGTGTGGATGGTAGGTGTGGTGTGAATGGTGAGATTTGGCGTTATGCAGATGTGTTTAGGCATGTGGGGATGCATTGGCGTGGTGATTTTCAGCCTTATTGTACCGATCCTCTTTTGGCTTCTCGTATTCAGGTGATGTATGGCGACAAGCAGGGTAAGTGGATTGGTATAGCTCCTTTTGCTAAGTATAAGAGTAATATGTTGCCTTATCGTTTGACTAAGGAGGTGATAGCGCATTTTGCTTCTCAACAAGGTGTTCGCGTGTTTTTGTTTGGTGCCGGCAGGGTGGAGAGTGAGATGTTGCGTCAATGGGCTACTATTTTTACAGATGTGACGTGTGTGGCAGGGAATTTGCGGTTGGAAGAGGAGTTTGAATTGATGCGCCATTTGGACGTGATGTTGTGTATGGATTCTGCTAATCAGCATTTGGCTTCTTTGGTGGGTCTTCGTGCAGTGACTATTTGGGGTGGTACACATCCGGATTCGGGTTATGCGGGTTGGCGTCAACAGGAGTCGGATATGTTGCAAGTGGATGTGGCGTGTCGTCCGTGTTCGGTGAATGGCACGAATGAATGTAGCAGGGGTGATTTTGCATGTTTGAAACATGATGTTGGGCATGTGATATCGGTTGTGGAAAATTGTTTAAAAGAATAATAATGATTAAATAAAATAGATATATGGGAAGAATAATTGCGTTAGCGAATCAAAAAGGAGGTGTGGGTAAGACCACCACAGCCATCAATTTGGCTGCGTCTTTGGCTTCATTGGGTAAGAAGGTGTTGTTGGTGGATGCAGATCCACAGGCCAATGCTTCATCCGGTTTGGGTATAGATATGCGTAATATAGATTTTACGATTTATGAATGTTTGATTGATGGTGTACCAGCTCAGCAAGCCATTCAGTCCACCGAATTAGAAAACTTGGATGTAATGCCTTCGCATATCGACTTGGTGGGTGCAGAGATAGAGATGCTTGAGATGGATTGTAGGGAGAAGATTATGTGTGGTATGTTGGAGAGTGTGAAGGGTAGTTATGACTATATTCTGATTGACTGTTCTCCTTCTTTGGGTCTTATCACAGTGAATTCACTTACGGCTTCCGATTCAGTGATTATTCCGGTGCAGTGTGAGTATTTTGCTCTGGAAGGTATTAGTAAATTACTGAATACGATAAAGATTATTAAGGGAAAGTTGAATCCGAGTCTTGCGATAGAAGGCTTTTTGTTGACGATGTATGATAATCGTTTGCGCCTTGCTAATCAGGTGTATGAAGAGGTGAAGAAGCATTTTCACACCATGGTGTTTAACACTGTGATAGCTCGAAATGTGCGTTTGAGTGAGGCTCCGAGTCATGGTAAGCCGGTGTTGTTGTATGATGCAGAGTCTAAGGGTGCTTGCAACTATATGGATTTGGCAAAAGAATTGATTGAACGAACTACAAAATAGAGATGATTATGGCAAAGAAGAGTTTTTCATTGGGTCGTGGTTTGGATGCCCTAATTGATACAGAGCATGTATCGACGAATGGTTCGTCTTCGATTTGTGAGGTTAATTTGAGTGATATATTTCCAAATCCTCATCAGCCTCGTAAGAATTTTGACGAAGAGGCTTTGAATGAGTTGGCAGCTTCCATTCGTGAGCTTGGTGTGATTTCTCCCATTACCTTGCACAAGAATTCAGATTCGAGTTATATGATTATTGCAGGTGAGCGTCGTTATCGTGCGGCCAAGTTAGCCCAATTGACAACCATTCCTGCGTACATACGTACTGTGGCAGATGAGCAAATCATGGAGATGGCTCTTATAGAGAACATTCAACGTGAGGACTTGGATGCCATAGAGATAGCGTTGGCTTATCAGCGATTGATAGATGAGTATCATTTGACTCAAGAGCGTATGAGTGAGCGTGTGGGTAAGAAGCGTGCTACTATTGCCAATTACCTTCGTTTGCTTCGCTTGCCGGCTGAGATACAGTTGGGAATCAAGGAACATAAGATTGAGATGGGTCATGCGCGTGCCTTGTTGTCGTTGGATGATGCGGCTCAACAAATTGCTTTGTATAAGCGTGTTGTGGCGGAGGGATTGTCTGTGCGCAAGATAGAGGAGTTGGTTCGTAATCCGCAGTCTGATGTTGTTCGTCCATCTTCTTCTCAGGGAGTTAAATCCTTGCCTGAGTGTAAGGAACTTCAAAAACGCTTGTCAGAAGTGTTTGGCACTAAGGTGTCATTCACATGCAATCAAGAAGGTAAGGGTAAGATAAGTGTTCCGTTTAAGAATGATAAAGAACTGAGTAGGATATTGACCCTTTTAGATAGTATTCAATAATCATTAAATTCATAGGTCCGGTGTCGTTTAGTAGAAGGTCTCTGTTGGTTTTATTATTGGCTGTGATGAGTGTGTGGACAGTGAGTTCGGCAGTGTCGGATTCGTTGTCTGTTGTTTCGGCTGATAGTTTATATGTCATGAGGTCGGATACGGCAACCTTTACGCATGGTGTGGAGGAGGAGTCATCAATAGACACACTTCGAGCGGCTTTTAAGCCCGATTCGATGCGTGCTGTGTGGATGGGCGCGATTATTCCCGGATACGGACAAATCTACAATCGTAAATATTGGAAATTGCCAATCGTGTATGGTGGTTTTTTGGGTTGTGCCTATGCAGTTTCATGGACAGGAACTCGCTATGTGGACTATAAGACAGCCTATCGTGACATTATTGATAGCGACCCAACGACTAATTCGTTTATGGATATTCTCCCAGAGGGTTACACCATAGCGAGTTTGGGAGGTATAAGTCAGTATAGCCGTACATTGCAGACGCGTCAGAACACTTTTCGTCGTTATCGTGACCTGAGTATTATTATTACTGTGGTGTTTTATGCCTTGACCTTGGTGGATGCGTATGTAGATGCTCAGTTGTATGACTTTGATATTTCGCCGGATTTGTCCATGTATATTACTCCCGGTATATTGGAATATGGGGACCAGAATCGCTGTAAGGCGGCCTCGTTGCAGTTAACAATCAATTTGTAAATTTCATGAAAATTAGATATTTCTTTTGTGTTGGGTTGTTTTTGTTGCTTCATACACGTGTGTGTGGAGAGACGCTAACAACCGATACGGTGTTTCAAGCGCTTGTGAGTGACTCTGTTGTGAAGGTGCGTAATGAGGTTGATGATATGTTGGGTAATTTGTTGGAGGACTGGGTGATGAATTATGTAGAGGAAGATGAGTGTGACACCACTTCCTATGCTCCTTCGTATGCGGATTCTGTGTATGTAGACCGCTTGAGCCGTTTGCCATATGTGATGGAGATGCCATATAATGACAAAGTGCGTTCGTTTATCGACCTGTATGTGATTAAACGTCGTCAGCAATTAGGCACTCTGTTGGGCTTGTCCACCTACTATTTCCCCATCTTTGAAGAAGCCTTAGAACGGCATAATCTGCCATTGGAATTAAAATATCTTCCCATCATAGAGTCAGCACTCAAACCTACCATTGTGTCGCATGCCGGAGCAGCCGGATTGTGGCAATTTATTGTTTCCACCGGTCGTATGTATGGCTTGGAGATTAATAGTTTGATAGATGAACGGTGTGACCCATTGAAGTCCACAGATGCGGCATGCAGGTATCTGAAAGATTTGTATGCAATATATGGTGATTGGCATTTGGTGATAGCCGCCTACAACTGTGGGCCGGGTAATGTGAATAAAGCAATTCGTCGGTCGGGAGGCAAGCGTGATTATTGGGCAATTTATCCCTATCTCCCCCGCGAAACGCGTGGCTATGTTCCTATCTTTATAGCGGCTAATTATGCGATGAATTATCATTGTGAGCATAATATTTGTGCACTCAAGGTGAATATGCCTGTTGTGGTGGACACCATCATGACACCCCATCGTATGCATTTGGAGCAATTGTCGCATGTGTTGAATATACCCATAGAGGAATTGCGCATGCTGAATCCTCAGTATCGTCGCGATGTGATTCCCGGTAACGGAAAGACTTATTCCATCTGTTTGCCGGCTCCTTATGCCGAACTCTACATTGACAAGGAACAGGAGATATTATCATATAAGGCAGATGAGTTGATTCATAACCGCAGGGCAGAAATCAACTTGGCACAGCAGAGTTCGCACACCTATGGTAATGGTGTGATTTACTATAAAGTGAAGTCGGGTAATACCTTGGGAGGTATTGCTCAGAAGTACAGAGTGTCGGTGTCACAATTGAAGAAGTGGAACCATATCAAGGGAACCACAATCAGAGTGGGTCAAACCTTGAAGATTTATCGTTAGAATATGGAAAAACTCTATTATAGCATTAAAGAGGTGGCCATCATGGTGGGTGTGTCGGAAAGCACCTTGCGTTATTGGGAAACCGAGTTTGCCCAGTTGAAACCTCTGCGTACACCCGGAGGCAGACGTCGCTACACGAGTCAAGACATTGAGGTGGTGAAACAGATAGTGTATTTGTTGTCCGACCAGAAGTTGCATGTTGATGGTGCTAAAAGACGGCTTCATTCCCGTTCAGAAGAGACCGCCAAAAAACAGCAGATAGCCGAGAGCCTAAAGGCTATGAGACAAGAACTTGTAGAACTAAAAAAATTGTTGTAGAATTTGAGATTAATTTTACTACCATGAAGAAGATATTTTTCCCTTTATTGTTAGTGTTGTTGATACATAGTGGATGTGTCAAGCAGTCGGGAGTGGAGCGTCCCAAGAATGTCATTCTGCTGATAGGCGATGGTATGGGTTTGTCACATGTGACAGCCGCCATGGCTGAGTCGGAGGATAGTTTAAACATAGAGCGTTGTACGCATGTGGGGTTGTCAAAGACCTATTCAGCCAGTAACTATGTGACCGATTCCGGTGCAGGCGGTACAGCTATTGCCTGCGGTGTGAAGACCACGAATGGTATGATAGGTGTGACTCCCGATTCAGTTCCGGTGGAGTCAATCTTGCAAATGGCAGAACGCAATAATTTAGCAACAGGTGTGGTGGTTACGTGTGGTTTGACACATGCCACTCCAGCCTCCTTTGTGGCTCATCAGCCTAATAGACACATGAATGAAGCCATAGCATTAGACTATTTGGCGTTGGGTGTAGATGTTGGTGTGGGAGGAGATAAAAAAGAGTTTGCAGAACGTGAAGATGGACGTAATCTATTGGAAGAATTGCAAGCAAAAGGTTATTGTGTTGTGGAAGGAATTGATTCTATTTGTCAGACAGAAGCAGATAAGTTTTATGGCTTTTTGCAGGGCAGTTCATACGACATACCTCAGATGCCAGAGCGTGGGAATGTGTTGCCTCTGGCTGTGGAAAAAGCCATAGAAACACTGAGTAGGCATGAAGAAGGATTTTTCTTGATGGTAGAAGGTTCTCAGATAGATTGGGCAGCCCATGCTAATAATATATCGGTGTTACTTGCCGAAGTGTTTGATTTTGATGCAGCCATAGGCAAAGCGCTTGATTTTGCGCAAACAAATGGAGAAACCTTAGTGATAGTGACTGCCGACCATGAGACAGGTGGTTTGGCTCTGGCTCAAGAAACCGACTCATCGCTCTCCACATGGCAAGAGCAATCAGCGCAAGGAGCACATAAGCAAAAAAACAAACGCTATTTAGCCACTTTTGCCACAACAGGTCATTCCGCTTCCATGGTTCCGGTGTATGCCTATGGAGTGGGTGCAGATTCGTTTACCGGCATTATGGAAAATACATCGTTTAAGGACAAGATTAGTAGTCTTTTGGGCATAGAATAATTGTTGGTATACTCATTATGGGGTATTTTTAACTCTTGATAGGTCATAGTTCATTTCATTCATATTTTTAAATAACACAGATTATGCGTTTATCCGAATTGAGAGAAGGAGAAAAAGGTGTTGTGGTCAAAGTGTTGGGCCACGGCGGTTTTCGTAAGCGCATTGTTGAGATGGGTTTTATCAAAGGTAAGGTGGTTCAAGCCGTGATGAATGCGCCCTTTCATGATCCGGTGAAGTATCAGGTGATGGATTATGAGGTGTCTCTTCGTCGTAAAGAGGCTTCTATGATAGAAGTAATTACCATAGAAGAGGCGTTGAGTCATGATGTGTTGCCCACTTCGCATGGTTCCATCAACGAAGAACAATACCTAACAGACGAACAATTGAAGCGTGTGGCATTGGGTAAGCGTCGTACAATCAATGTAGCCCTGGTGGGCAATCCGAATTGTGGTAAGACCTCTTTGTTTAATATAGCCTCAGGTAGTCATGAACACGTGGGTAACTACTCCGGTGTGACGGTGGATGCCAAAGAAGGTTTCTTCCGTTTTCAGGGTTATGATTTTCGCATTATCGATTTGCCGGGAACATATTCTCTCACCGCTTATACTCCGGAAGAACTTTATGTGCGTAAGTACATAATAGACGAAACCCCTGATGTGATTATCAATGTGGTGGATGCAGCTAATCTGGAGCGTAATCTCTATCTGACCACCCAATTAGTGGATATGAATCAACGTGTGGTAGTGGCGTTGAATATGTATGATGAGTTAGAGAAAAGTGGCGATCAGTTGGATTACAAGCAACTTAGTGTGTTGTTTGGTATTCCAATGATTCCTACCATTTGTAAAAAAGGTTTGGGAGTGGATCATCTTTTCCATCTGATTATCAATATGTATGAGGGTGGTGACTTTATTGATAAGTCGGGTAATATCTCGCCTGAAATCCTTCGTGAGTTAAACGAGTGGCACGAAACCGATGTGCATGACCAGCAGTCTGCCGATTATGCTCGTCATGTGGTTAACGAGCAACACGAGATAGAACGCACCTATCGTCATATTCACATCAATCATGGTAAGGTGTTGGAGGATGCCATTGACAGTATAAAAGAGGAGATAGCGCGTAATGTAGAGATTCGTCACCGTTATTCCACTCGTTTTTTGGCTATTAAGTTGTTAGAAAATGACAAAGAAATAAGTGATGTAATACTCACACTTCCTAATTCCGAACGCATATTGAGCATTGCCGACAAGGCGCGTAAAGAGGTGTTTTCCATCTTAAAAGAAGATAGTGAATCGGCCATCACCAATGCCAAATATGGTTTTATTGCCGGTGCTTTGCAAGAGACCTATGTGAAGAATCAGCAACAACGTCAGACACAAACTCAGCGCATAGATAGTGTTACCATGCACAAAGTGTGGGGCTATCCGATATTTTTTGCTCTGTTGTTTGTGATGTTTGAGGCGACCTTTGTTTTGGGTGAATACCCGATGATGTGGATAGAATCATTGGTGGGTTATGTGGGTGATTTTGTTCGCACCACGATGAGCGATGGTGTGTTGAAAGATTTGTTGGTGGAAGGCGTGATAGGTGGAGTGGGAGGTGTGCTTGTTTTTCTGCCTAACATCCTGATACTGTATTTCTGTATATCCATTATGGAAGACTCCGGATATATGGCACGTGCAGCTTTCATGATGGACAAGATCATGCACAAAATGGGATTACATGGCAAGTCATTTATTCCCCTGATTATGGGTTTTGGGTGTAATGTTCCCGCAGTGATGGCCACTCGCACTTTGGAGAGCCATAAAAGTCGTTTAATCACCATGTTGATAGTACCTCTGATGTCGTGTAGTGCTCGCTTGCCGGTGTTTCTGCTTCTCACATCCGCATTTTTCCCATCCCATGGCGGGTTGGTGTTATTGATGATTTATTCGTTGAGCATATTGACTGCCTTTCTTGCCGCCCGTATATTTAGTCGTTATGTGGTGACGGGTGAAGATTCGCCTTTTGTGATGGAGCTTCCACCTTATCGCATGCCCACCATGCGTTCCATTTTGCGACACACCTGGGAAAAAGGCAAACAGTATCTCAAGAAGATGGGAGGTATAATTCTCGTTGCTTCTGTCATTATCTGGTTCTTGGGTTATTTTCCACGTCCTGTGGAGCAGCTCACAGCTCAGCAACAACAAGAACAGTCTTACATTGGTTATGTAGGTAAAGCAATAGAACCGGTGATTGCTCCTCTTGGTTTTGATTGGCAAATGGGCGTAGGGCTTTTAACCGGTATAGGAGCAAAAGAGCTGGTGGTTAGTACACTGAATGTGCTATATGCCGAAGGCGATGAGGTGTCTTCATCCTCTTTGCCGGCCCGTATGGGAATATCCCCTTTGGTGGCATTGAGTTACATGATTTTCATCCTCTTTTATTTCCCTTGTGTGGCAACGATTGTGGCTATTGGTCAGGAGTCAAAGAGTTGGAAATGGGCATTGTTCGCCATTATATATACTACCTTGTTGGCCTGGTTGGCGTCATTTTGTGTCTATCAGGTGGGTAGTTTGTTAGTATAAATCAATCATTTATCAACATTATGGAAGAACGTATTCAGTTGGCAGTACAACTTTTCAAGGAAGGGTATAATTGTTCTCAGTCTGTAGTGGCAGCATTTGCTGATTTGTATGGCATTGATCGTCTCACAGCCTTGCGTATGTCAGCCTCCTTTGGGGGGGGAATCGGTAGGATGCGTATGACGTGTGGTGCTGCATGTGGTTTGTTTCTGTTAGTGGGATTAGAAACCGGTGCAGTGGAAGGTGATGACAGAACAGGCAAGTCGGCCAACTATGAAGCCGTGCAAGGTGTGGCTCGTGAATTTGAGTCAGAAAATGGTAGTTTGATTTGTTCAGAATTATTAGGCCTTGCATCTCACACTCCGATTAGTTCACAAGCAGAGGCGCGTACGGAGAGTTACTACAAAAAACGTCCTTGTGCGATGATGGTGGAGAGTGCGGCACGTATTTTTGCTCGTTTTTATGAGCAAAGACATAATAATTGCATGTTGTGATAAATTCCATATAAATAGGGGGGTAAGTCATTGTTGAATATACAAAATTCTCAATGAGTTATAAATTTTGCTTAACTATTTGGTTGGTATGAAAAGGTCTTGTTTGTTTTTATGCTTATTTTTGATATGTTGTTTGTGTGTTAATGCTCAGTCATCTATAGCATGGGTCCAACTTGGTGAACCACAACAAACGCATAATTTGTCCTTTCTTGTTAAGGAAGATCCGAATGACGAACCATATTCCGTGTTGACAACTAAGGATGGGGTGACTTGTCGTTATATCCCGTCTAATTATAAGTATGGCTATTTTTATGCAGATGATGAAGTAATTCCTTCTGATGTATCGGATTTAATTTTCAAGGTCACTTATTATGATGAAGGGACGTCCAATATGATGTTAGAGTATAATGCTACCTCAGGATATAATTACAAGCAAATTATTATCAAAAAGACCAATACGCATGAATGGGTTACTGCGACTTTCGCTGTGACCGATGCGTCTTTTCGTAATGCACAGAATCAAGGAGGAGATTTTCGTATAAGTTGGGACAACTACATTAGTCGTGTTGAGATAGCATTTGGTGTTTTAAATCCAAATACGGAATGTGTTGTTACTCCTCTGGGTGGGAGTGATTACTCTGATTTGAGTGGAAAGTCTGTAGCTGGTTATCAGGCATGGTTCACTACAGGAGGACAATATGACTATTGGGCACATTGGGGAAGTGATAAAGCATCATCTGATGGTACATTGTGGCCTCGTGCGGGTTATTCACGTTTTGATGTGTATCCTGATGTGAGTGATTACACACAAGATGATTTACATCAAACCGGTTATCAAAATCTGGGTAATGGTGATCCTGCTCAATTATACGATGCATCATCTCGTAATGTAATTAATCTACATTTTGATCACATGCGTCAATATGGTATAGATGGTGTGGCTGTACAACGTTTTATTAATCCATCTTTACGAACAATCTCTCATAGTAAGGGATCTACGATTCAGTCTATTAGAGAGGCGGCAGAAAGAAATAATCGTATATTTTATATTACTTATGATATCACTTCTACGGGTTTAGAAGATTGTTGGGATGATTTGATACGTTTTGATTGGGTGTATAATGTGGAACGTAATTATGCATTAACTCAGTCACCATCCTATGCTACAATGTGTGGTCATCCAGTTGTGCAGATATGGGGTACGGGATTTACGGGTAATCATCCCGGTACAGCAGCAGAAACTATTGCTTTGATTGAGTGGTTTAAGTCGCGTGGTTGTTATGTAATTGGTGGTGTGCCCACTTATTGGCGTGAGAACAAAAATGATGCAAAGGGACCTTCTCAATCTAAGCCAGCAGACCAAGAGTCTTTTGCAGAAGTCTATCTTCACTATGATATGCTTTCTCCATGGATGGTGGGGCGTATTACAGCAGATAATAGTTCTTTTTTCACAGAATTGATGCGTGAGGATTTGGTGTATTGTAAACAATATAATTTGGGTTATCTTCCTGTGGTCTATCCCGGATTTAGTTGGGGTACGTGGGAATCGGGCGATTTAAATCAAATAGCTCGTAATGCAGGTCAGTTTATGTGGGATAGGGTAGTTGCCATATATAATATGAATCTTCCATGTGCCTATTATGCTATGTTTGATGAATATGATGAAGGTACAGCTTTGTATAAGGCGGCTACTGATTGGAGTATGTTGCCAACAGATGCTTATTTTGTCACAACAAGTGCAGATGGTTTGTGGTGTTCTTCTGACTTTTATATGCGTTTAGCAGGAGCAGCTACCGAGATGTTAAAGAGGAAGCGTGATTTAACAACATCAGTGCCTATTACTTATTCAATGGGTCCGGTGTATTATCGCAATAGTTTTGAGCAACGCACAACGTCTTATAGTTACACAAACAATGTAGCAAGCAAAAGTGGAACTTTCCCTTTGGATCCCTGTTTTTATAAGCCCGAAGAGTTGTCGGCAGTGAAGGTGCGTAGTGTGAGTTGTAAACTTGACACAGATAAGTCTCGTAGTGGTCTTTATAGCGCTCATTTGCAGGGTAAGTCAAATGGTTCTGCCTCTTTGTATGTTTATTGTATTTCTAAACAAGTTACACTTATTTCTGAGGCTTTAAAGGTGAGTGCTTATAGTTTGATGTCTCGTGAAACTGACAAATTAAATATACGTGTTCGTCTGGATGATGGTACCACACTACAATCGTATGTTGGGGGTAATAGTAAAGAATGGACAGAAGTATCTATTTTGCTTGATTCTAAATATGTTGGTCGTAGTATTGTTGGGTTGGATTTAGTGTATGAAGGCGGTAGTTCCGGTACTTTTCATGCTTATTTGGATGATGTGCTAATTGAACGAGTAGAGAGTGAATATACTTCTATCTCGGGTTCCTCTTCTGCGTATATTCAACTTTATAATGGTAGGGTTATGTGTGAAGAGGATTTCACTATCTACGATGTGTATGGTAGAGATGTGACTGCGCAGAATGGACAATTGCCGCATGGGGTTTATCTTGTTCGCACAGCAATGAACACAACTAAGATTCAGATTTAGAGTGTTACACTACTATTGTGGGTTTCCTCGATTGGTATGGTTATTCTGCTTCTGTAAGTGTGTGCAATGATAGTTCACCATTGGTGTCCATGTAAGCATAGGAGAAGTGTTGTATGCAGTCGCCCAAGATAATTACTCTGCTATCTTTGGCTATCATCAAGTCGAGCATGATGTGTCTGTGTCCGAAGATGTAGTAGTCGGCATGTGTGTGTGTTTCGTGTTGTTTGGCAAACTGCACGAGTGTTTCGTTGGCCTCTCCCTGATATTCATTATTCTGTTTGAGTTCCTTTTGTCTGTTGCTTGCTGACCATTTAAGTCCAAAACTCATGCCCCATGCAGATGGGAGTAGAGCAAATAGTCGTTGACAGGTGTGGTTGTGAAATATGGCTCTTAGCAGTCCAAACTTTTTTTCGTGTGTGTAGAGTCCGTCTCCGTGAGCAAGGTAGCATGTTTTTCCGTTTAGAGTGAGAATTTCGCTGCTACGATGTACTTTCATTCCGATTTCTTTTTCCAGATAGCCAAATGTCCAGATTTCGTGATTGCCAATAAAGAAGTGTAATTCCACACCGGCATCCGATAACTCAGCCAGTTTCCCCAGAAAACGCACATGTCCTTTGGGTACAACGTGTTTATATTCAAACCAGAAATCAAACATGTCGCCCATGAAGTAAATGGCTTGTGCGCCTTCGTGTTGAATATGGTCAAGGAGTTCTACCACCTTTTTTTCGTGTTGTTGTGGATTTGTCATTACTCTTGACCCTAAGTGGGCATCTGATATGAAAAAGGTTTTACCCATGCAGTCGGTGTGATTTGTGTTGTTACAAAAATCCTAATTCCAGTTTAGCTTCTTCAGTCATCATGTCTTTGTTCCACTCGGGTTCAAACACAAGATTCACGTTAACTGTTTTAACTCCTTCCACACTTTCCAGTTTCATTCGTACGTCTTCCATGATGAAATCTGCAGCCGGGCAGTTGGGTGCTGTCAGTGTCATGTCAACATCCAGGGCTCCATCATCATTCAGTTCGATTTTATAAATCAACCCTAAGTCATAAATGTTTACCGGTATTTCCGGGTCAAACACTGTTTTTAGCATTTTTACTATTCTTTCTTCCGTTTCAAGAAATTCAGCCATGTTATGTTCTGTTTATAGAAGTTCAACCAATTTGTCGAGTGTTGGGTGTGTGCTGAGGGTTCCATTCATTACAGCCACAGTTTCTATTTTTCCTTTGGCACACAGTTTCATGTCGGATTTTCTGTAGATGGCTTGGTGGAATACATATTTGATGAACTCTTTTTTCACACACAATTTGCTCACATATTCATCTCCCGGTCGCAAGGAATTCTTGTAGGCTATTTCAATGCGTGCTACTACCGCATCACAGCCTTCGTTGTGTAGTTGTGCAAAACTCACTCCATGTGCTAAGAGAAATTCGTGTCGTGCGTGTTCAAAATAGTGTTGGTAGTTAGCGTTATTGACAATACCTTGCAGGTCACATTCGTAGTCGCGTACCTTGTCTGTTATTTCAAATATATAATTCATTTGTTTATGCTTTTTTTCTGATAATAGTCATTCCGTCGCGCAAAGGTAAAATTATTTTTTCGATTCTGGTGTCTTGTGCCACATAATCATTAAATTCTTTTATCCCTATGGTTTGATAATCATTTGCTTGTGGGGTGGTGAGCACTTTTCCGTCCCACAAGGTGTTGTCGGCTATGATGTAGCCATTGGGGTTGAGTCTGTCAATTAGTTTTTCATAATACTTCTTGTATTCCCTTTTGTCGGCGTCAATAAATATCAGGTCATACATCTCGGTGGTGGAATCGATATATTCTAATGCGTCTTGGATGTAGAGTTTGATTTTATGGCTCAGTTCACTCTGGGCGAGGTTTTGGCGGATAAATTCTTCCATTTCGTCATTGGCTTCCACTGTGTGCAGTTCTCCGTTTTCTGTCAATCCTTCTGCCAGACATAGGGCTGAATAACCGGTGAATGTGCCCAGTTCTAAGATTCGATGAGGTTGAATCATTTTGCTCAACATGCTCAGCAACCTTCCTTGTGTGTGCCCTGACAGCATGCGTGGATTGTAGGTTCTCACATGTGTGTCCCGATTGATTTTCTTTAACACATCTCCTTCTTGGTCAATGTGTTCGGCAATATATTCCTCTATGGTCATACGTATTTCAGGGTGTTAATGTTGTCGGAATGATATATGTGTTGTGCAATGTTTTGCAACTGTTCGGCAGTGAAGGTTTCAATTTTTCTGTAGGTTTCTTGCCATGGTTCAAATTGTCCCATTCGGAGTATGCTTTTTCCCATGCCAAGCGCATTGTTTTCAGTATTTTGTGCGGCAATTGCCATTTGTCCTTTGATTTGTCGTTTATATCTTTTAAGTGCTTGTGGGGTGATGGGAGTAGTGCACAGTCGGTAGAGTTCTGTTTTTACCAAGTGTTCACATCGGGTGACATTCTCCGGATCACACCCGAAATACACTTCCCAGTAGCCTGTGTCGCTCAGCGGTATGTACAATGATTCTACGGTGTACACCAATCCGCTTTTTTCTCTTAAAGCAAGATTTAGGCGGCTGTTCATTCCCGGTCCTCCCAGAATGTTGTTAAGCAGATACAGTCCCAATCGTTCCGGTTCGTGCAGATTGTATGCTTGTCCTCCACACACAAAGTGGGTTTGATGTGTTTCTTTGTCAAATTCTTGTTGCAATTTTCTGTTCATTCTGTCCACACCTTGGCGTTTATAGTCAGAAACAGGGTGGGGGGTGTACTTTTGTAGCAGGGTCTGCAATGTGTGTTCAATATGTGGATAAGGCACATCTCCTTGCAGGAAAAACACAATGCGTTCCGGCGTGTAGTGTTTTCTGTGAAAAGCAGATAAGGTGTCTGAGGTGAATGATGATATGCTTTCTTTGCTTCCGAGAATGGCATTTCCCAGTGTATGTTCTCCGTATATCAGTGATTCAAAGTCGTCAAAGATGAGTTCGGATGGTGAATCGTTGTATGATTCTATTTCGTCGCATATCACGGATAGTTCTTTTTTTCGTTCATTTTCAGCAAACACCGAGTCAAACACCATGTCATACAAGAGTTCCACAATGCGCTTAAAGTCCTCCTTCATGCAGGCTCCATAGATAGCGGTTTCTTCTTTGGTGGTGTAGGCATTCAGTTCACCTCCAATGCTTTCTATTGAGTTGATGATTTGTCGTGCACTGCGCTTGTGTGTTCCTTTGAAGAGCATGTGTTCCACGTAGTGTGCCATGCCATGTTCGTGTGTTGTTTCGTCGCGTGTGCCCACATCCACCAGAAACCCACAATATATAATGTCTGATTCACAGTGTTGACTCACCACCCTCATTCCGTTGGGCAGGGTGTAAATGAGTGGTTGTGGGGCAGTTCTATTTGACTGTGCTATTATTTTCTCCATGCGTATTTGCGTTGTTGGGATGCAAAATTACACAATAAGAACGGATTCTTCAAACAGAATAGTTTTGATTGACCCACTTTTTCACATTGGGGAATAGATAATTTTCCATTCATCCTTTAAATCTGCTAATCGGTCAAAAAAACTTGCTTATCCCTTTTTTTTAACGTATCTTCGCAGGGTTTTTTAACGGTATAATATAAAATATAAACTTATATCTTATGAGAATTAAAGTGAGCGACACTAATCAAGTCGCATGGAGAGAAATTAATGTAAAGACTCATCTTCCCGAAAAATTATCCAAATTAGAAGAAATAGCTCAAAACCTATGGTGGGTGTGGAATGCTGATGCTATGGATATGTTCCGTCAAATAGAGCCTGAAGCATGGAAACAAGCCGGTTCTAATCCTACTTTGTTGCTCAGCATTTTGAGTTATGATAAGTTGGTGGCTTTATCAGAAGATAAAGTATTCATGGACCGTCTTAATCGTATCTACGACGAATTTAAGTCATATATGCAGACACCTAAGGACACTAAGCGTCCTTCTGTGGCTTATTTTTCAATGGAATATGGCTTGACTCATGTGTTGAAAATTTATTCAGGTGGTTTAGGTGTGTTGGCAGGCGACTATCTGAAAGAAGCCAGTGACAGCAACGTAGATATGGCTGCTGTGGGTTTCCTTTATCGTTATGGTTATTTCACACAAACACTTTCAATGGATGGGCAACAAATAGCTAACTATGAAGCCCAAAACTTTGGTAACCTTCCCATCACTCAAGTGAAGGATGAAAACGATGCTCCTGTCGTGGTAGAAGTGCCTTACCCTGGTCGCACTGTTTATGCCTATGTGTGGCAAGTAGCGGTGGGCCGTATCAATCTTTACTTATTGGACACCGACCATGAACTCAACAATGAAGCTGACAGAACAATTACTCATCAACTCTATGGAGGAGACAATGAACATCGTTTGAAACAAGAAATCATGCTGGGTATCGGTGGTATGTTGGCATTGAAGAAAATGGGCATTTCTAAGCAAGTGTACCAC
>CALGCU010000248.1 GCA_937886455.1 uncultured Bacteroidales bacterium
TACATTCTTTCTACCCTCTTTTCCTGTATTAGAGAAGAACATTGTAGCATCTCCATTAGCATAAATACGACCATAGAACTTAGAGTTCATACCATTAGCCACCTTGTCATTGCTAAATACAATGTCATCACCGGCATGTGCCACATTAGCCAGTCCTCTGGATTCTGTAGCCCATGTATCCGTGGGTCGTATTGTTACGAAGCATTGGTTGGCCAGTGTGTCTCTGAATATACTTAACTCAATTTCTCCTGCGAATGTAGATGTATTACCGGTAGAAGAAACACATTCCCACTCGCCGGCAAACACACCCACTGCATCAACAGCAGGTGTATTTTCATACTGACGATTTTCCTCTCCTGATGTACAGCTGACAGCACACACACCAAGTACTATACTTACTATATAAAGAAGTTTTTTCATATCTCAAATTCAATTTAATTGGTTAAGGGTAGTTTATTAATATCCTGGGTTTTGTTTACTTGTACCATCTTTATATGCATCATTGGCATTTACCTCAGATTGAGGAATTGGACGATACCATTTCAATTCACCCTTAGCACTACTCATCATGCTTTCTGCTTTACCCGCAAGGTCAGCATTGAATATATTGTTATAGCGCACCAACTGACGTGTACGTCTAAGGTCCATCCAACGATGTCCTTCACCATACAATTCTCTTGCACGTTCATCCAATACTAAGTCAATGTCAGTAAAAGTAAATGCAGCATAGCAGTCTAAGTCAGCATAAGCAGGCTTGTAAGAACTCCAGTCTGTAGCAGCTACTCCGGAACGAGCACGTACCTTATTGATATAAGTCAATGCTGCTGAAGGATCACCTGCCATCAAAGCAGCCTCTGCAGCCACCAAGTAAATATCAGAAAGGTGTAACACTACAATGTCACGATAACCATTAGTTCTGTTTACAGCAATAGCAGCCGAATTAGGATCATCAAATTTCTTCACTACCGGAGCAGCAAACATACCCGGGTCTTGGTTTACATAAGCAACATACTCTTTCTTTGAACCACTTACCCAAATGTTAGGATAAGACATCACTAACACAGCTGGTGCATTGATACACTCACCTTGTTGTAATTGAGCCGCATGTTCTGTTTGGTAAGTGGAAGCCACACTTGTAGAAGCTGTTCCAGGGAAGATACGCAATGCCACCGGCATGGTGTCTAAAGCAGCCGCATCAGCATTGTAGTAAGCGTAGTAACCAACTGTACCCCATCCTGCTTGAGGAGCATTGTACATGGTGGTCATAAATGTAGCATCATAACGTGCGTCATCTGCAGTCCAAAGATAACTTGACTTCGGATTGCTCGCATGAAGTCCATCCACATACTTTTCACCGGTAGATGTACAGTCGCCATAATAACTACCAAATGTGTTTTGCAATCCATGTCCACCTGATTTAAGTTCTCCAGGCCATCCATTGCGATCATATTGTACAGCAAAGATAACTTCATCATTGCCTTCATTCTTAGGACTCCACTTTTCTTCAAAAGTCATTGTGAGTTCTTGACTTGCAATAGCTTGTTGTGCATAATCAAGAGCTTTCGTAAAATAGGTTTTATCAGTAACTTGATAAGTACCACTTACAGCATCAGTCAAGGTAGTTCCCAAGTCCCATCCGGCAGCCAAATAGACTTTCGCAAGAAGAGCGCGAACAGCACGCTTAGAGGCAGTACCATCTGTAGCTACATCTTTAAGATTAGCATCTTTAAGAGCATCTTCTAAGTCAGTAATCAATGCTGAATAAACATCATTAAGAGAAGTGCGCGGATAATTACGTTCACTGTTATTGATATACTCTTTGATATAAGGAATTTCACCAAATTGTTGGCTCAACACAAAGTAGCAATATGCACGTACAAAGAGCATTTCTCCTTTGTATGCTCCTGTTGCATCGTAATACATTGTAGCATTAGCCATGTTGATACAGCCATATAGGTCAGCATAGAGTGACTTAACATCACCATTCTCTGGAGTGAGTGTATAACGGTCAAATTCACTACCGGTCTTTTTGTTACTTGCCATGTAAAGGTCAACACCTTCTTCATATACATCCACACGTGCCACTGCCGGTTTTAACAAAGAGTAAGCATAAACTCTAAGAGTAGCGGGGTCATTTGTAAAATAATCACCTGCATTTTGTCCACCGGCTGTTTTGTTTTCTGCAGTTAAGAAATCATCACATGCAGTAAAAAGACAACCGACAAGCAGTAAAGTCAATATATAAATCGTTTTCTTCATATTACAATGTCTTTAAAGGTTAGCTATTAGAACTTGAGGCTTAAACCAATTTGTGCATTAATAGTTGCCGGAGCATCATTTTGCAGCGGAGTGTTAGCCCATTCCGGGTCAAAGCCTTCATATTTTGTGAAGCAGAAAGGATTAGTTACTGTGCAATATAAGCGCAGTTTCTTAATTTTCATTTTCTCCAATTCTTTCTTTTGGAAGCTATAAGCCAATGTAATGTACTTAACTTTCAAGAAACTTGCATCAACAATCTTGTTACATCCATCCAACCAATAAGCATTACCGATACCATTTTCTACCCCTGCATTATTTGGGAAAGGATACTTACCGTAGTGCGTAGTTTCTTGGAATACAGGATTGATATAAGTTCCGTTTTCATTGATACCATCACAATCGATTAATGTTCCTGCTGGAATGTAATAGTCCATATTCATACGCATACGGCCACGGTCAGCATAGTTCAAATATTCACTATAGAATTCAGACTCTACAGTTTGTCCATATTTTCCATAGAGAGAGAATGAGAATTCAATACCTTTCCATGTAAGTGTAGAGGTCAAAGAACCTGTTATTTTCGGGTCAGAAGAATATACTTTCTTATCAGCGTCAGAGAATTGTCCGTCTCCGTCCACGTCTCTAATGATAGGTTGACCTTCTGTCCAGCCATAGCAAGCATAATAGTAGTCAGCCTCTTTCATTTCTGCTCCGGGAGTAAGTCCTTTTTTAAGTGCGATTTCTGTATTAGGTACAGTCATCATTTTATCGCTCACGATACCATCCCATTGATAACCATAAACGTTATTGATGGGTTGTCCTCTAAAGAGTCCATCATTAGGAAGGTCAGTACCCGAACCATTGATTTCAAGAACTTCATTGTGGTTGTGTGCCAATGTAAACGAAGTTTCCCAACGCCATCCATTAACATCTACATTCACAGTTTTAAGTCCAACTTCCACACCTCTGTTCAATACAGAACCTACGTTGGTAATAACTGTTTGTCCACCTGCTTCCAGAGGGAGTTCTACTGCATAAAGCAGATTATCGGATACTTTGTTGTAGAAATCTACCGTACCTGTGATTCTATCACGTAAGAAACCAAAGTCAACCCCTGCGTTCCATTCTCTACTTGTTTCCCATGTTAATTCAGGATCCACAATTGCATTAGGATAATATCCTGTCATATAGGAACTACCAAATGGGTAGTATATAGGTCCTGCCACACCTTGCACTGTAGCATAGTTACCAATACCGGAGTTATTACCTGTCATACCATAGCTCAAACGCCATTTCAAGTTAGTAAGCCATTCAGCCTCTTTCATCCATGTTTCTTCAGACATACGCCATGCCAAAGCAGCTGATGGGAAATAGCCCCATTGATGTCCTTTGGCAAATTTACTTGAGCCATCGGCACGCATTGTAGCAGTAACCATATATTTTCCTGCATATGAATAGTTGGCACGCAATGCAAATGAAGCCATTGAGTTTTCAGTATAGCTATTGTTGCTATTTCCTGCATCATACGTTCCAGAAGCGAGGTTATACCATAGCGTACCATCCATCACTCCGGTATATTTCAAGTAAAGTTCGTTGGAGTTAAATTGAGATAGAGAGAACAATCCCATCAAGTTTACATTGTGTTTCTTAGCAAATGTTTCATTGTAAGAAATTGTATTATCCCATGTATAAGAGAATCTTTGTTTCTTAGTCAGTTGTGCTATATTTGTATCATAATCAGTTACCAGAGTATTGTCAAATTGTCCGGTAGTGTGATTACCATAGTTAGGAGCAAACATTGACTTTATTTGTAATCCCTTTATAGGTGTAACTTGCAAGTAGATATTACCCATTGCTCTCCACGCATCTCTTTGTTTTGTTCTGTTTTGCATGTACAACAATGGAGAAACTTGGTCTGAGAATTGGTATTTACTGATAGAGCCCATAGCCTCAAAGTTACCCGGCTTTTCATTGATTTCTCCATCTTTATTGTATGCTTGCATAAAAGGATTCATACGATAAGCCACTTTAATAGCATCATCGTTAGCATATTCATTTCCCATCCATGACAAGTTGAAATTGATACCTGCTTGTACATATTTATTGATGGTTGCGTCAATAGAACCTTTCAAGTTAACACGTTGTTGTTCATCTCCTACATATATACCTTTATCTTGGTTATAGCCCACACCTAAGTGATAAGCCACATGTTCGCTACTTCCATTGACAGACACATAGTGGTTTTGTTGAAATCCTGTACGCGTCACCAAGTCCATCCAGTCAGTAGATGTTTGATCTTGTATGATTTGTTTCAATCGATATTGACCGGCATATTGAGCAGTTCCGGCAGCACTACCATCATTATATAGCGCCATTTGTTCATAACCAGCCATAGTATAAACGGGTTGTCCGCTTGAAGGAACAGATGCACCTCCGGAGTAGCCCATAAACTTAAGGAAGCGATAGTTGTAGAATTGTTGTGCATTCATGAACATATCTACTCTTGCAGGGCTAACCGAACCCACGTACATATCATAACTAATAGCAGGTTTTGTTTCCTTTTTACCCTCGCTTGTTCCTGACTTAGTAGTTACTTGTACTACACCGGCTGTAGCACGGCTACCATAGATTGCAGTAGAAGAAGCATCTTTCAACACGTCAATACGTGAGATGTCTTGTGGGTTGAGCCAATCAATGTCATCACAAATGATACCATCTACCACATAGATAGGTTTTGTATCGGAGTTAGTTGAAGACTTACCACGAATCTCGATGTCAAATCCACCTCCGGTACGTCCGGTTGATTGCGTAATATTTACCCCGGCCACAGAACCTTGTAATGCTTCTACCACACCGGTAGTACCTTTAGCAGTAAGCATTTCATTGTCCACAGAAGAAACAGACCCGGTCAAGTCATTTTTCTTCATTTGTCCATAACCAACTACTACGACTTCATCCAATGCTTTGGTGTCTTCCGACATCACTACCTTCAGCACTTTCTGATTACCGATAGTAATTTCTTTAGTTCCGTAACCGATGTATGAAAAGACCAATACATCTTTAGCGGATACGTTTGATAAGGCGAAGTTACCATCAAAGTCTGTAATTGACCCATTGGTAGTACCCTTCACCATAATGCTCACTCCAATAAGAGGTTCACCGGTATCATCCGTTACGGTACCACTTACTGTTGTTTGAGCGTACACAGCAAGACATGACATACTTATAATAAGCGACATCATGACTTTCTTTAAAAAAGTAAGTTTTTCCATGAGATATTGTGTTTTTAAATAAATGGTATCTAAAATATAATCACGCAAGAGGTGGCATTTACTGCCACTTATCACTAATCATTTCTTAACGTTTATGTCGCAAAGATAATATCTTTTTTTAAAATCATAGCATGAAAGTAACAAATATCGTCATATTTTCCACAAAATATACCTCATAAAGACATCACTTTGCCAATAAATAAGTAATTATTTCCATCTCGTGAAAATATATGCGATATTTTTAACACATGGAAGGAGTTTTTGGGCAGGTGTATTAAGGCGACACGGCACTCTGTTTAGATTACCTTAGAACGTTCATCCTACCTAGTTCCTACCTAGTTCCTATCTAGTTCCTACCTAGTTCCTATCTGTTTTGTATATAGAGGTAACGGTATGGTAATGGTATGGTAATGGGGATGAAAGGACGCGCGCTTCGCTTGCTACAGGGGTTTGATAGTGGGGCTAGTGTTCTTGTTTCCTAGTGACATTGATTTTGTGGGTCATTATTTATTTCGTTGCTTTTACATACTATTCTGTGAAATTTCGCCCCTACAGGG
>CALGCU010000249.1 GCA_937886455.1 uncultured Bacteroidales bacterium
GGTAGATGCCTTGATGAATTTGTTTGTTGACACCATTGAGAAAGAAACACCCTCTTTAAAAAAGAACAATGTATGCCTGCATGCAATAGGAGATATGCAACGCTTGCCTCAGGAAGCCCGTGTGCGTTTTGAGCATTGTATTGCAGAAACCTCTTCCAACACAGGTCTTAATCTTGTGATTGCACTGAGTTATTCGGCGCGTTGGGAACTCACAGAGGCTGTGCGTAAGGCGGTAAAGGCTGCTATTAATGGGGAAGTAAAAGCAGAGGAAGTTAATGAAGCGTATGTGTCAAGTTTGTTGACTACAGTTGGCATGCCCGACCCGGATTTGCTGATTCGCACCAGCGGAGAATTACGCATCAGTAATTTTCTTTTGTGGCAATTGGCTTATGCGGAGTTGTATTTCACGGATGTAGAATGGCCAGATTTTGGTAGAGAAGAATTTTATGAAGCAATATATGCCTATCAGCAAAGAGAACGTAGATATGGCAAAACAGGAGATCAAGTAAAACAGAGTTGATGCTTTTTGCAAAATCACATAGAGTAAAGGTTGGCCGTTGCTTATTGGTGGCGATGCTGTTGTTGTGTGGCGTTTGTGAAGGAGTTTATGCCACATCGGCTGCGGATGTGCCTGTGATAGAGTATTCACTCTCAGGAGGTCGCACCTATGAAATAGCCGATATTAAGGTGACAGGAGCAGAAACATATGAAGAATTTGTGTTGATTGGCTTTTCCGGTTTGGAAATAGGTGACAGGGTGGAAATTCCGGGTAGTGAAATTACAGCTGCGGTGAAACGATTCTGGAAACAGGGACTCTTTTCTTCCGTGAAGATATTGGCTACGAAGATAGAAGACGGAAAAGTGTGGCTGGAAATCAGACTGGAGCAACGTCCTCGTATCACTTCTATAACCTATAACGGAGTGAAGAAAAGCGAAAAAGAAGATTTGGAGGAAAAACTCCCGTGGACGGCAGGAAATCAGTTGACTCCTAACCTTGTGAGCAATGCCGAGAAGAAAATAAAAGAATACTACGAAGAAAAAGGATTCTATAATGCTCGCGTGCGCGTACGCCAAGAAGCTGACCCTGAACGTAATGGTTTTGTGTTGGTGAATGTAGATGTGGCAAAAGGCGAGAAGACCAGAGTGAATGCTATTTACATCAACGGTAACAATGCCCTCAGTGATAACAAAATCAATTGGGTGATGAAGAAAACCAATGATAGTCACATCATGAACTTTTTCCGTGCAAAGAAATTCGTTGAAGATGAGTTTGAAAAAGACAAGGTAGCCTTGATTGAAAAATATAACGAAATCGGTTATAGAGATGCTCAGATTATAGCAGATAGCGTAGTGCCCTCGCCTGTTCCCGATAAAGTGGATGTGTATCTAACTGTGGATGAGGGTAAGAAATACTACTTCCGAAATATCACGTGGGTGGGCAATACGGTGTATCCATACGATTACCTGGACGCAGTGCTGGGTATTAAGAAAGGGGATGTTTATAACCTGAAAGAACTAAATGACCGATTGCAAGTGGATGATGATGCAGTTGGAAAACTTTATAGTGACCAAGGTTACTTGTTCTTTAATGTAGAACCCGTGGAAACACAAATCGTGGGTGACTCGATTGATTTTGAAATGCGTATTTTTGAAGGTAAACCGGCTACTATTAACGAAATCAACATCACAGGTAACACCAGAGTGTATGAACACGTGATTAGGCGTGCTTTGGATACAAAACCCGGACAACTCTATAGCCAATCAGACATCATGCGCTCCTTGCGCGAGTTGGCTCAAATGGGTCATTTTGAACAAGAAAAACTTGTGCCGGATATTCAGCCCAATGTGGAAGATGGTACAGTGGACATCACCTATCAATTGGAAACAAAGAGTAGCGACCAAGTGGAATTCCAATTAGGGTGGGGAGCTACAGGATTAGTGGGTAGCATAGGATTTAAGTTTACTAACTTTGCCATCCAAAACCTATTTAAGTCAAAAGCTTACCACCACATTGTACCTCAAGGAGAAGGACAAACCTTTGCCATCAATGCGCGCACCAATGGTCGTTATTATACCTCTGTCAACCTCTCCTTCCTTGAACCATGGCTGGGTGGAAAACGTCCTAATTCATTCTCTTTGTCGGCTTATTTTGCCTCACAGTCAGGAATGAGCAAACGTTATTATAACTCATATAACAACCTTTATAATTATTACAATGGTTTGTATGGTTATAACAGTTACTATGGCAATAGTTATAATGAATACCTGCAATATCAACAAGCAACAGAAGTTGACCCGGACACCTATCTGCGCACATTAGGTGCTGCTGTGGGATATGGTATGCGACTCAATTGGCCTGATGACTATTTCACATTCTATGGAGAATTATCCTATCAGTTCTTTATGATGAAAAACTGGCCTTATCTGTTGCTCACCAATGGACAAGCGCATAACTTGAGCCTGAACCTCACCCTGAGTAGAAATTCTATTGACAATCCGATTTACACCCGTAGAGGTTCTTCCTTTACTTTGGGACTCAAAATCACTCCGCCATATTCGGTTATAAATGGAAAAGACTATTCTAAAATGAACGATGCCCAACGCTATAAGCTCTTGGAATATCATAAGTGGACATTCAATGCCAAAGTGTTCACACCACTCACAAGAGATAATAAATTAGTGTTGATGGCAAGAGCAGTGTTTGGCTATCTGGGTCATTATAACATTAACGCACGTTCACCATTTGAAACCTATTACATGGGAGGTGACGGAATGGCCAACTACACAAGCTATTCTACAGAATACGTTTCCATGCGCGGATACGAAAGTGGCTCATTAACACCTTATGATGCCCGTACAGGACGACAAATGGGATACTTATACAATAAGTTTACGATGGAGTTGCGCTATCCGATTACTCTTGAACAATCAGCCACAATTTGGGCGTTGGCGTTTGTGGAAGCAGGTAATTGTTTTGCATCCATCAAGGACTATAATCCGTTTGACCTGAAACGCTCTGCCGGACTCGGTGTGCGTATTTATCTGCCAATGTTTGGATTGTTGGGTATAGACTGGGCTTACGGATTTGATAAAGTGGGCAACACAATGGATTATAGTGGAAGCCAATTCCACTTTGTGTTAGGACAAGAATTATAAGATGGCACAGATTTTGCCATCCACTCTGTTAAATGAAATAAATCAAGTAAATATGAAGAAAATAATAACAAGCATAACATTCCTGTTTTTTTTGTTGTGTGGCGTTCAAGCACAAAAATACGCATTGATTGATATGCAGTACATTCTCAAGAATGTTCCTTCCTATGAAACTGCCAATGAACAGTTGAATATCGTGTCAAAAAAATGGCAAAAAGAAATCGAAACACAACGCCAAGAAGTGGAAAAACTCTACAAAAACTATCAAACAGAATTGGTATTTCTCTCTGACGAAATGAAAAAACAAAGAGAAGAAGAAATTATTGCCAAAGAAAAAGAACTGAATGAACTGAAAAGAAAATACTTCGGACAAGACGGCGAACTCTACAAAAAAAGAGAAAGCCTGCTAAAGCCCATTCAAGATGAAATATACACTGCTGTTCAGGAAGTTGCACAACAAAAAGGCTACGACATGATTATTGACAGATCATCTGATATGAGTCTGATTTATTCTGCATCAAAATTAGATGTGAGCGACCAAGTACTCGAAAAATTGGGATATTCAAAATAAAGCATTACTTTTGCCCTCGAAATAAAAAAATGAATAAAATGAAAAAAATAGCTTTTTTACTACTCTGCTTGTTGCCAATGGGCGCATTTGCACAAAACAAATTTGGACACATCAACACACAAGAACTGCTTAGCGTGATGCCGGAAAGAGATTCTATTGAAACAACTCTCTCAAACTTGGCTAAGGAGTATGAAAACGAACTCTCTAAAATGACAGAAGAATATTATGCCAAAATACAAGAGTTTCAACAAAAGGCCGAAACTATGGCTGCAAGCATCAAAGAAGCACGTCAAAGTGAAATAATGGAAATGGAGCAACGCATCCAAACATTCCGCCAACAAGCTTCTACAGACATACAACGCCAACAAGAAGTTTTGATGACTCCGGTAGTGCAAAAAATCAGAACAGCTATTGAAGAAGTGGGACAAGAAAACGGATTTACATACATCTTTGACATAGCAGCACAAAGTGTTATCTACCAAGGAAAAGACGCTATTGATGTGATGCCACAAGTAAAAGCAAAATTAGGTATTAAATAATCCAAACACTCTATCACGAAAATAGATTTTTCTTAAAGTATTATAGTGAGTCTGTCTTTCAAGCGAAGATAGGCTCGCTGTTTTTTTTATTGCCATTCGACACAAAACACCCACCGATTTCCAAACAGCAAGCATCCCAGCGACCATTGCGGGACCATCAGATAGGATAAGACGCAAAACAGATACCAACTAGATAGGAACTAGGTAGGAACTAGATAGGGACTAGGTAGGAATTAGGTAGGAACTAGATAGGAACTAGATGGCAGGGTTGCATCAATAAAAAACCAATAACCCTCAAAAAACTTTATAGATAAAATAATCTATGATTCAAAAAATCAAAGATGTTGTATCTTTGCATAAAATAAAATAAGCATTATGACCAAACAGCCCGAATATACAGAACAATTATTACAGCAAGCTGAAAATTTTGCCTTACCGCTACTGCAAAAATACTATGATGTGAAAGAACCGGCTTATACAATATTACTCACACATAGTCGTCAGGTGGCAAATAAAGCCTTGGAAGTGATGAACAACCATCCCGAATTGGAGGTGGATGTAATCTTTGTGTTGCAGGCAGCCTATCTGCATGACATTGGAATCTTTCAATGTAATGCACCTGTAATTGGATGTAACGGGACTCACAAATACATTGAACACGGATACCTGGGAGCAGACCTGTTAAGAAATGAAGGTCTCATAAAACATGCACTAATAGCAGAACGACACACCGGAACTGGCATTACAAAACAGCAAATTGTCACAGAAAACCTTCCGATACCTCTAAATAGACTCTATGAACCTGACAGTTTGGAAGAGAAAATAGTAAGTTATGCAGACAAATTCTACTCAAAAACACACCTCGATACGTGCTCTACGAGAGAAAAAATCTTAAAAAAACTTATAAAATTTGGCGAGGATGCCGTAAAACGCTTTCTAATCTGGGATGAAATGTTTGGATGATTCGTGAAAATGCTTGATTATAAACATATTCCAATCTGCTTTCAAATTTTAGTCTATTTTTTAATTCTGTTGTATAACATTATTTCGAGCCAAAACTGAAGACCTTCTCCCCCTAAAATAAATGATTTTTGGGTGGAAATGGGTGTTTTTTTTTGTTAAAAAATGAATCTTGTTGCTATTTTGGTTTGTTTTTTTGCGACGGAAAATTTATCTTTGCCCCTGCTTGGACTCTTTGTGCCCTAGTGGGTCATAAATGGGTCACAACTTACAAAACGAAATACTATTGTTTAACATTTAAAGTATTTATGAAAAAATTAATTCTCTCCCTTGTGCTAAGTTGTGTGGGCATTGTCTTGTATGCCCAGACAAATGTGGAAGGTACGGTGTATGACGACATGGGACCTGCCATTGGTGTCAACGTAACCATTCCAGGAACTACAGTGGGAACGATTACTGATTTTGACGGCCATTTTGAAATTACAGCTCCAAGTGGCGCAAAAACGATTCGTTTCTCTTATGTAGGCTACAAAGAACAAGAGCTTCCTATTCAAGCTCACATGAAAGTAACCTTGAAGGCCGAGACACAGGAAATTCAAGAAGTTGTTGTTACAGGTATGGGTAAAGTGGACAAACGTATCAATACGGGTGCTACTACTCAAATTACTGCAGACAAGGCTAAAATGGATGGTATGGCTGATGTCAGCCGCGCTCTGGAAGGAAAAGCAGCGGGTGTGTCAGTGCAAAACGTCTCAGGTACCTTTGGTACAGCACCAAAAATCCGTGTACGTGGAGCCACATCAATTTATGGTAGCAGTAAACCATTGTGGGTGGTGGATGGTGTTGTTCTTGAAGACATAAAATATATTTCAGAGGAAGTACACCAATCTATGATTGGAACAGAAGTTCTTCCTAATGACTTGTTATTAAATATAACAGGTGGTTCTTTAGGACGTTGTGCTATTGTCCCAAATGGGATTGATAGAGGCAATGTAAGTCAACATGTTTGTATTTTACGTCCAATTATAATTAAACCTGAATATCTACACACATTTATCCTCTCATCGTTCTTTACTAAAACAATGAAAATAACTGGTAGTGGTAGAGAAGGATTACCAAAATATAATTTGGAAAAGATGCTACTACCTGTACCACCTTTAGAAGAGCAAACAAGAATAATACATGAATTGAACAAATGGAATGACTGGGTAATAGCAATTGACAACAATCAACAAGATTTAGTCGAAACCATTAAACAAACCAAAAGCAAAATACTCGACCTCGCTATACATGGTAAATTAGTTCCGCAAGATGAGAATGATGAACCAGCGTCGGAACTACTTAAGCGTATCAATCCAAACGCCGAAATCACTTGTGATAACGGGCAGTATGGGAAGATACCTGAAAATTGGTGCGTCTGTAAATTAGTTGATATATGTTCTTTCTTGTCAAGAGGGA
>CALGCU010000250.1 GCA_937886455.1 uncultured Bacteroidales bacterium
TTATAGTATCTTCGCAGTTGGAAAGTAACAGGGCTCCAAATGAGATACTGAAAATGGACTTTGTGGCTTGTTTTATAGATAGAAACACAAAATTAATAATTACATAATCATTAAAAACATCAATCACATGAAAAAGACATTATTATTTATGATGGCATTTGCCGTTTGCACAGCCTTAAGTTCTTGCGATAGATCAGGCAATGAACCAGAAGAGCCAGAAGTGCCAGGTCAAGGAACAGAAACTCCAGAAGAACCTCAAATGTCTGAAGCTTGGAAAGCATTTAATGCTGAAGTGCAAACTTATTTTTCAACCACTGAAATTATTCCTGAGCCGGAAGTTGAGTATGAAATTTCGTTGACAAATATAGCTGCCGGTGGTGGTCAATGGCCAAGTGGTATTTATTCTATCGGTTTTAGGGGACATGTATTAGACACTTATGGTCAAACGCTCCAAAAAGCCGGTTGGACTTTTAATGAAGTGAATAGTCAAAGCGGTTATGATGCATGGGTTAGTCCTCAGGACTATATTATATTTATTGACCAAGCAGGTTATAACTTGATGCAAGTACAGAAAAAATCAGACGTTATGCCTAATTAGGCTTTACATGAATGCCTTTGAGGTGTTCTTATATATATAAAAAAGTGTACTTTTCGGGGTACACTTTTTTTATTGGCCTGTCAGGTTAGTGTTCTAGGTTTTGTCCACCCTGCCCAAAATAACAAAAGCCATACTCGGTGTGAGTATGGCTTTTGTTGTGCGCACGAAGGGACTCGAACCCCCACGTCTCTCGACACTAGATCCTAAGTCTAGCGCGGCTACCAATTACGCCACGTGCGCAACTTGTTTTGGTAATCGAGTGCAAAGATATAAACTTTTCTTTTAATGAGCAAATTGCTGCACTCTTTTTTCCTCTCTCTGTTTTTGTGTATTTGTTTTTTTTCTCGGAGAGGTGACATTTATATTCTTTAGTTTCCTATTTCAGATAGGAACTTGATGCGTACTAATCTTACGTCTATCTCTGTTATGTCGTCTTCTCCTAATTCCTCTAATGCGTCTTCAACTTTGTCTGTTTCAGCAGTTTTGAAGTATTCAAAGATTTCTTCTTCTTTATCGACATCCATGATTTCTTCTAAGAAATAGTCAATATTGATTTTTGTTCCCGAATAGACTATTGCTTCAATTTCTGTGAGTAGCTCATAGATGTCTAATCCTTTAGAGAGTGCGAGGTCATCAAGGTCAACTTTTCTGTCGATAGCTTGTATGATGGATACCTTGAGCTTAGACTTATTTGCTACAGTTTTGACTCTTAGGTCTTCCGGTCGTATGATGTCATTTTCTTGTACGTATTCTTTTATGATAGAGACAAATTCATCTCCATACCTTTTAGCTTTTCCTGCACCTACCCCCGGTATATTTTGCAGTTCTTCAATGGTTATTGGGTAGCTTGTTGCCATTGCTTCTAATGATGGGTCTTGGAAGATGACGAATGGTGGTACTTCCATTTTTTTAGACATCTTCTTTCTGAGGTCTTTAAGAATTCCGAACAAGACATCGTCAGCAGCGCTACATGCAGCAGCTGATTTTGCCATTGATTCTTCGGTGTCTTCTTCAGTGTCTTCTATCGGTATTTTGAATGCTTGTGGTTTTTTAAGGAATTGTTTTCCTGCAGTTGTAATCTTCAACACTCCGTATGCTTCAATGTCTTTTTGTATGTATCCATCCAACATTGCTTGTCTTATTATTGTGTAAAGTGTTGTTTCTTCTTGATCTTCAGCAGCTCCAAAACATTCAAGTTCGTCATGTTTATAAGACACAACTTCAGCTGTAGCATTTCCTTTTAATATATTTACGATTTGTTCCGCTTTGAATTTTTCTTTTAAGAGTAGCGAAGTTTCAATAATTAAAGCTAATAATTCTGATGCGTCAATCATTTTATAATGTTTTTTACAATTATCACAATTTTCACAGTTATCTTCTTTATATTCTTCTCCGAAGTAGTGGAGTAGTATTTTTCTTCTACATACTATTGTTTCCGCATAGGTTTGTGTTTCAAACAAGAGTTGGTTACCGATTTCTTGTTCAGCAACAGGTTTTCCTTGCATGAATTTTCTTAGTTTGTCTAAATCTTTATCAGAATAGAAAGCCAGACAATGTCCTTCTCCTCCATCTCTTCCGGCTCTTCCTGTTTCTTGGTAGTATCCTTCAAGTGATTTAGGCATGTCATAGTGAATGACAAATCTAACATCCGGTTTATCAATTCCCATTCCGAATGCAATTGTTGCGACAATGACTTGTACTTTTTCCATTAGGAATTTGTCTTGGTGTTCGCTTCTGACCTGTGCTTCCATTCCTGCGTGGTATGGTAGTGCAGCGATATTGTTTGCTTGTAGTATTGCTGCCAGGTCTTCCACTTTTTTTCTACTCAGGCAATAAATGATGCCTGATTTTCCTTCCATGGAACGTATGTATCTAATTATCTCTTTGTCAACGTCGTCTGTTTTTGGTTTTACTTCGTAGTAAAGATTAGGTCTGTTGAATGATGATTTAAATACCGTTGCATTTAACATTCCTAAGTTTTTCTGTATGTCGTGTTGTACCTTTGGTGTAGCTGTTGCTGTTAGTGCAATGATTGGTGCTTTTCCAATTTTTGACACGATTGCTTGTATTCTTCTGTATTCTGGTCGGAAGTCGTGTCCCCATTCAGAGATACAGTGTGCTTCGTCAACCGCATAGAATGATATTTTAACGTTTTGCAAGAAGTCAATATTTTCGTCTTTCGTGAGTGATTCGGGTGCGACATACAGTAGTTTTGTTTTTCCTGACTGTATGTCTGCTTTTACCATTTCTATTGCGGCTTTTGAGAGCGAAGAGGTGATAAAGTGAGCCACCCCATCCTATTCGCTGTAATTTCTCATTGCATCAACCTGATTTTTCATTAAAGCAATGAGTGGTGAAATGACGATGGCAGTTCCTTCCATCATCAATGAAGGTAGCTGGTAGCACAAAGATTTTCCTCCTCCGGTAGGCATGAGTACGAATGTATCCTTTCCATCCAAAAGATTTTTAATGATTTCCTCTTGGTTTCCTTTGAATTGATTGAATCCAAAATTCTTTTGAAGGGCTTCGACCAAAGTTTCGTGTCTTTGCATAAATTAATTTGTTTAATATCTATGGTAGTTTCATTGAACATCCCATTTTTCAGCGAGCGAAGATATAAACAGTTTTTTTTTCTCACAATAGTTTTTGCATAAAAAAAATGGTTATCAAGTAAAATATGTTTATAAAGTGTAGTTTTTCGCTGACCAAAGTGCATTTTTCAGGGAAGAATTTTGTTGTTTTTTACTTGTTTTGTGTTGTTGCGTGATTATTTGTGTTTTAGGTGTGAATTTGCTACCTTTGCATAATCAACTTATAGAAGAGTTAGTAAATATTCAATCAACGCATTATAAAAGGAGAAATGTATATGAAAAAGTTTATTTTTAGCATTATTTTTAGTGTATGTATGGGTTTGTGTGTCAATGCTCAAAGCATTAATATTCCCACCATTCATGTTGTAGAATTTAATTTGGACACCTTAAAATCTGAGATTAGTGATTCAATATTGTATTATAATCGTTTGAAAGAGTTGAAGGGTGAATTAAAGCAAGAGAATCAAGAGATTAAGATGGGTCTTGACATTGTGAAGGCCAGCCTACAAAATCAACGTGAGCAATTATCTCTGACTAAAACCAAGATAAAATTGCTTAACAAGCAGATTAAGACTTATGAGAAAGAATTGAAGAATCAGAATGCTGAGATTAAAAACATTAATAAGCAACATAATAAGTTGGCTAAAAGTAATGATGTGAGTGCCGCTTCTAAAAATTCACAGATTAGAAGTTTGATGGACCGCAAGTTATATTTGGAACAGAGTTTGAATGCTACTCGCGAGAAAATTCACAATCTGAGTAGAGATTTAGAGTCAGCCACTAGTGATATGCACCGTCTAGATCAGGCAAAATTGGATATTCAATCTTCTCAAATTGAGTTGAAACGTTTGAGCGAGGCTTGTAAATTTAAAATGAAACAGATAGACAACGAGACTAAACTTGCTAAGAGCAGAATAAAGAAATAAGGTGTTAGTGTAGTTTGTTAATTAAGTATGAGAGTATTATGTCAAGACGTTTAATTTATTTTTTGTGTATTTGTATTGGTCTTACTGTATTTTCTTCATGTAGTACCCAAAAACGTTTGAGTTATTTTAACACTGTTGGGAATGTGAGTGGTAGTGATAGTGTATCCAAGTATAATTACCATGTTCATGAGGCTCAGATTGTATCGGGTGATATGCTGTTGATAACTGTGAGCGGTTTAGATCCAATAGCAGTAGCCCCATTTAATCAACCAGTGGTGTCATATGCTTCTCCGGGCAGTGACCAATTGTATAATACTCCGTCTTTACAATCATACTTAGTGGATGTGAATGGTAACATTTCTTTTCCTGTGGTTGGCGAGATTAAACTTGCCGGTTTAACCAAATCAGAAGCTATTTCTTTGTTACGTGAGAAATTGTTACCTTTTTTGAAGGATCCTATTGTTACTATTAAATTCTTGAATTACAAAATAACCGTATTAGGTGAAGTGAGTCGTCCCGGTCAATACACTATTAACAATGAGCGTGTGACTGTGTTAGATGCTTTAGGATTAGCCGGAGATATGACGCCTTATGGTAAGCGTAACACTGTATTGATTACTCGCGAGAACAATGGTAAGTTAGAATTTGCTCGTCTGAACTTAAATTCGGACGAAGTATTTTCGTCTCCTTATTATTTTCTCCAACAGAATGATGTGGTGTATGTAGAACCCAATAATGTTCGCGCCATCGCTTCTCAAAATCTTAGTTTGTATTTATCTATGATTACCACCTTGGCTTCTCTTGCCACTGTGTTGGTTACCGTCTTTGTCAAATAACAAGAAAGTTTTATGTCACAACAAGTTTCTCAAAATAAGACTCATGTAGCAGATGATGCCATTGCAACGATTGACTTGCATGCCATGTTAGTGCGTTATATGAAAAAATGGTATTGGTTTGTATTATCTGTAATAGTATGGATTAGTCTTGGTGTGTTTTACATATTGTGTAAGAATCCAGAATTTCAGGTGAGTTCCACAGTGATGATTCGCACTGAAGATAACAAATTTGCTTCGTTTCCAGGTATGGATATGCTTCAAACCTTTGGTTTGGGGGGTAGTAGTCGTATTGTAGAGTCTGAATTATACATTCTTAATTCTCAGACTTTGATGGGTCAAGTGATTGAAGACTTGGACATTCGGACTCGTTATCGCAAGAAGAAAGGTATGCGTTATATAGAACAATATCCTTCTTCAGATATTCGGATGGTGTATCCTCCCCTATTTACGGACACCATGCATTATCATTTGCGGTTTGTGGTGAGCAAACGTGCCAATGACTATAAAGTTCGTATGAAATATGGCAAACTGTTGCGCGATAGTTATAGTCTTCAGAGTTTGTCGGACTCACTATGTACTCCTATTGGTACGTTTAGATTTTCAGAATGTCGTGAGATGGAGCAAGGAGATAAGATGAAGATAGATATATTCTCCACCATCAGTACCATAGAGATGTATCGTGAAGAACTGCAGGCGAGCCAAGTGGAAAAGTCTTCTAACGTGCTTGAGATTTCCACTATCACCTCAGCCCCTCAAAAGGCGATAGACATGATAGAGTTGCTGGTAGATTTGTACAATCAAGAGTCGGTAGCAGACAAGCAACTTATGGCTGAAAGTACGGGTGCTTTCATTGATGACCGTTTGCGTTTGATTACTGAAGAACTTGCGAGCATTGAACAAGACGTAGAGTCATATAAAAAAGACAATCAACTGACAGATATTGCAACTGAAGTACAGTTATTTTTAAGTACTTCCAGTGAGTATCAAAAGAAAGCGGCCGAGCTTGAGACCCAATATAACCTAATCGTGTATATTGAAGATTACATCAGTAAGCCAGAGAATCAATCCAACTTGATACCTGCAAATCTTGGTGTGGATGATGAAGCCTTGGTTCGATTGATAGAAGACTATAATAATTCTCTGTTAAGACGCATGAAATTAGTGCGTACTACAAACGAGAATAACCCCGTGATAGAACAGTTGGACAACCAAATCAATGTAGTTCGCAGGAATATTATATCAAGTATTAGTAGTTTGAAGGAGGGTATTAACATTTCTCGTCGTGATGTTGCCAAGAAAGATGAGATGTTCATGAAACGTATGGAATCAGTGCCTACTCAAGAACGCGAATACATTGAGATTAAGCGTTTGCAAAAAATCACTGAAACATTGTATATATTTCTGTATCAAAAGCGTGAGGAGAATGCTTTGGCATTGATTAACCATGTTGAGCCAACCAAAATCATAGACACAGCAACTTGTTTTCCTACCCCTGTTGCACCACGTAAAAAGGTGTTGCTTGCATTGTGCCTACTATTAGGACTTTGTTTCCCTATTGGCATATTTATCCTATTAGATATTGTTAAAAATAAGATTAATAGTGTAGCAGACTATAAACGCGAAGTAAAGGTTCCTGTAATTGGGGTAATCAGCAAGTTGACATCTCGTCGTGGAATGTTGTCAAAGTCCAATGATGCAGATGTAAATGAAGATTTTCGTTTTTTGCGGAGTAATCTTGATTTTATACATTCACAATCAGAGAATAGTTGTGTTGTATTAGTAACATCCAGCCTTGAAGGTGAGGGTAAAACCTTTGTTGCCACTCAATTAGCCAAGTCATATGCCCAATCCTGCAGGCGTGTATGTATATTGGATTTTAATTTGCGTAATCCACAGATAGGACAATATGCCTCATCCGATAGTCAATATCATCTGATAGATTACTTGACGGATGTGTCTATCAGTGTGAGTGATCTAATACAAACTACCCATTTGCATCAATATGTAGATTGCATCACCATGGGTGACACAAAAATTTTGAGCGATATTTTGTCAGCACAAAGTATTGATGCCTTAGTGGCTGAGTTACAAAAGGATTATAGCCTTATTGTGATTGATTCAGCTCCGATTGGCATGGTTTCTGATACGCTTGAATTGAGTCGTCTTGCAGGAACTACCCTTATGGTGTCAAGGATGAATTATACACCCAAAGATTATGTGAAGTATATCAATGAATTACATCGTAGTAAACGCATGAATCCAATGTATTGTGTTATCAATGATGTGGATGATACCACCACATATAATATTGGAGTATAGGTATAGATTTTCACCAATATAACCATCAATAAGATTTGCTAACAAACATTTATTATCATGGCCACTAAAAAACAAGAAATAGGAGAAAAATCATCTCGCATCAGGAAAAAATTTATTGTGTGCTTTTGGTCAATATTCGGTATAGGGGTAGTGACTATTGTTATGTTGTTCTGGATGATTAGTAAAGGTTGGTTGGGTTACCTACCTGACATTGATGAACTACAAAATCCAAAGAACAAATATGCCACAGAGATTTATTCCTCAGACATGCAATTGTTAGGTCGTTATTTTTACAGCAAAGACAATCGAGTGCATGTACCCTACTCTGCTATTTCACCCAATGTGATTAATGCTTTGGTAGCAACAGAAGATGAACGATTTTTTGAACATTCCGGAATTGATGGACGAGCATTAATGCGTGTGTTAATAAAGACAGCCATTTTGCAACAACGCAATTCAGGAGGTGGTAGTACTATTACACAACAATTGGCCAAGCAATTGTATTCCCCTACAGCGAACAACTTATTTGAACGTATCCTGCAAAAGCCCAACGAATGGGTAATAGCCACCGAATTGGAACGTTTATACACCAAACAAGAAATTATAGCGATGTACCTTAATCAATTTGATTTCTTGAACAATGCTGTGGGCATCAAATCGGCAGCTCAAGTATATTTTAACACCACCCCTTCAGAATTAACTATTGAACAAGCGGCAACACTTGTAGGAATGTGTAAGAATCCCTCCTATTACAATCCTGTGCGTTTTAATGAGCGTACATATCATCGTAGGAATACAGTGTTGAATCAAATGTTGAAAGCTGACTTCATTACAGAAAGCGAATGTGATTCGTTGAAGCAGTTGCCACTTGTACTTGATTTTCATCGTATAGACCACAAAGAGGGATTAGCACCTTACTTCAGGGAGTACCTGCGGAAAATATTGATGGCAAAAGAGCCTAAGGAGAGCAACTATGCATCATGGCAGAAGCAGCAGTACATTGAAGATTTAGATGATTGGAACAATAATCCTCTATATGGTTTTTGCAACAAGAATCGCAAAGCAGATGGTAGTCCATATAATATATACTCAGATGGTTTACGTATCTACACAACGATAGATTCTCGCATGCAACATTATGCAGAAGAGGCAGTGAGCAAGCACATGCAAGATTTGCAGAAGACATTTTTCAGAGAGAAAAAGGGTCGTTCTTATGCTCCATTCAGTCGTGACGTCACAAAAGAGGAGATTAATGGTATTTTGGAACGCACCAAACGTCAAAGTGAACGTTACAGAGTATTGAAAAAAGCGGGTTTATCTAAGGAAGAGATTGATGAGAGTTTTAACACTCCTGTACCAATGCAAGTGTTTAGTTATGCAGGGATGATTGATACAGTGATGAGTCCGTTGGATTCTATACGTTATCATAAGCATTTTCTTCGTTGCGGAATGTATTCCATTGATGCTCGTAATGGACATGTTAAGGCCTATGTAGGAGGTCCGAATTTCCATCAGTTCCAATATGATATGGCAACAGAAGGTCGTCGTCAAGTAGGTTCCACCATTAAACCCTATCTCTATACCTTAGCCATGGAAGAAGGTATGTGGCCATGTGACAAAGTAACTTATCAGCCTATCACTCTGCTGGATGCTAACGGCAGGGAATGGTCTCCTAAAAACTCAGACCGCAAAGCAGACGACTTGATTGGTAAAGAAGTGACCTTGCAATGGGGATTAACTAACTCTAATAATTGGATATCTGCTTACTTAATGAGTCTATATACCCCTGAGTCGTTAGTGAAATTACTACGTTCGTTTGGTATGAGAGGTCCGATAGACCCTGTGATATCTTTGTGTTTAGGTCCGTGTGAGATTTCTGTTGCAGAAATGGTAGATGCTTATACAGCATTTCCTAATAAAGGAATACGTATAGAGCCTATTTATGTAACTCATATTGAAGACAAAACCGGCAATGTTATTGCTACATTTGTGCCCAAGACCCATGAGATTTTTAGCGCTGAGACTTCGTATAAGATGATTCATATGTTAAGAAATGTGATAGACCATGGTACAGGAGTTCGTGTACGTTATAAATATGGTCTTGACATGCAAATGGGCGGTAAGACAGGTACAACCCAGAACAACTCCGATGGTTGGTTTATGGGCTTTACTCCCTCCTTGGTGACCGGTGTATGGGTTGGTGGTGAAGATCGTTCCATTCACTTTGATCGCATTTCAGATGGTCAAGGAGCCAATATGGCTCTTCCCATTTGGGCTTTATACATGAAAGAAGTATTAAACAATCCGGACATTGAATATTCCTCTTTGGAAGAATTTGATATTCCAGAGGAGTTTAATCCTCATGCCGGCTGTCAACCTCTGTAAATGTCCGCCAACAGATTATATTGCCTTTTAGCAACAGCATTACTAAGTATCGGTGTTAGTTATTCCCAACTCAACACCGAACGGATTATGGCTATAGGTAGGAATGCATTGTTTTTTAATGACTATGTGCTTAGTATTCAATACTTCAACCAAGTAATCAAGATTAAGCCATATATGGCAGAACCATATATGTTTCGCGCTATCGCCAAGATTCAGTTAGGAGATTATAGTGGTGCAGAGAAGGATTGTGAAGAAGTTATTAAACGCAATCCATTTCTTCCCGGTGCTTATTACATTCGAGGCTTTATCAATCGTCAGAATGAGCATTATGAGTCAGCAGAAAAAGACTTTACCAAAGCATTAGAATTTGCCCCCGGCAACAAATCTTACCTCATCAATCGATCAGATGTAAGACAACGTCAAGAAAAGTATGATGAAGCCGAGCAAGACATACAGACTCTACTTGCCAAAGAGCCCCATGCAGCCGATTTATACTTTGAGTTAGGCAAGATACAATTGGCGAAGCATGATACTAATACCGCTGCTAAGACGTTTCGCACAGTGGTGAACATTCTACCACGTGAAGCAACCGCATGGAGTGCTTTGGGTTACATACGTCTGCTACAAACACAAAACGACAGTGCACTATATTGTTTTGACAAAGCGATTGAACTTGGTTCCAAATGGGCCGGTGATTACCTAAATCGTGGTGTACTCCATTATAAGAACCACAACTATCGTAATGCCCTCAGTGATTATAATAGGGCTATTCAGTTGTCGCCACAAGATCCGCAAGGGTACTATAATCGAGGAACTTTACGCAGTCAGTTGGGCGATCATAATAATGCGCTCACCGACTTTAATCAGGTCCTCTATCTACATCCAGGAAGCATGGAAGGGCGTTATCAGCATGGCATCGTATCCCTTGAGTTGAGGGATTGGGAAACTGCCATCGCTGACTTTGACAGTATTCTATCTTACCATCCCCATTTTTTGCCAGCTTATTATTTAGCAGCACGCGCTCATATAGAATTAGGAAATACCAAACAAGCGTTCCGTTATCAGCAGAAAGCCCGTGATTTGGAAGAAAATAAGGAAGAAATTCAACAACGCCAATCTACTCTTAATACGGATGTCAAGGTAGCTAATAATCGTCCCTCCAGCAATAGGCGCAAAGAATTTAGCACACAAGCAGCTCAGAACATAGAAGAATATGATTCAGAATACTCCAGTGAGATTAGAGGAAGTGTACAAAAGCAATATGTAGATGTTATCAATGAGCCAAACTTTGAGATTACCTATTATGCAAAAAGCAATTCCTTAAGGCAAACAAATTATTATCATCATGCTATTGATGATTTACGCAAAGAATCACAGACTTCACAGGCTATTAAGATAAGTAATCAAACTACAAGAGTAGATATTCCTTCCATTGAGATACATTTTGAATCTATTAACCATCTCACAGAGAGTCTGAAAGTTAATCCGAATAACGCATACACTTACTTTAAGCGTTCCATTGAGTTCAGTCTGATACAAGACTACACCAGCGCTATTGAAGACTTGAATAAAACCATCACACTTAATCCTCAATTAGGCTTAGCTTATTTTTGCAGAGCTAACATCCGCTACAACAAATTGTTGTACGAATTTCACAACAATCAAGAGATTGATGTTTCCCAATCTCATAGTACAGATAATACTATGTTAAGTCTTGAATTAATAAGACGGGATTATGAAGAAACTATTCATCTCCTACCCTCATTTTCCTTTGCTTACTTTAATCTTGGCAACTTATTATGTGCACAGAAGCAGTATGATCTTGCTATTCAACGCTACCAAGAAGCTATTCAGATAGACTCGGACTTTGCTGAGGCTTATTTCAATTTAGGTCTTACTTATATTTACATTGAAGATATAGACAAAGGAATAGAATGTTTAGGAAAGGCAGGTGAGTTGGGTATATATCAATCCTATAATCTCATTTCCCGTTTCCGCTAAATTCTTAGTAATGAAGAAAATCCTATTATATTTCTTATTTATGTTGCTTGCTTCAAACATGCAAGCTCAGCTCTTGTGGGAAGTAGCCAAAAATGGTTTACGCCAAAAGTCTTACATATTTGCCACAGAGAAACTTATTCCTATCTCATTCTTAGACAGTATTCCTCAAATTTATGAATGTTATGCTAAGTGTCCTGTTATTGTCACAGAAATGTTACTAAATACAGATGCGCGAGAACCGATAGAAAAGGCCGCTCTCCTACCCCATAACCAAACACTTAAACAGTTTTATTCTGCAGAAGAATATGCACTCATTGATAGTACTCTATCACAGGCCTTGAAAATGGACTTTTCCTATTTAACCACGTTGCGTCCCATATTTCTCACTGAATTATACAAGACAGAACTCTATAAAAGCTATCTGCATTATCAAGAAGAGCACAGTTCTGAAATGTTTTTTCAATTAGTTGCAACCGAACAAGGACGTAAGGTAGTACCATTAGACAACACAAACGAAGTTATTCAAATGACGTTCTATCGGAAGAACCTTGACACTCAATTGGCTGAATTATTACGTCTCGTGCAACATCCTGAGTCTGAAATAATGCAAGCCCAAGAGATAGTGCGTCTATATAAAAAAGGGTTGCTCTATGACATCTCATATATCATCCAAGCACCCTCAAATAAAACAAGTATCAACTATACAGACTACGCCTTTATAAAGCAACGCAACAATAGGTGGGTACCCCAACTACATGCTCTTATGAAAGAACAAAGTTGCTTTATTGTATTGCATTCCTCTTATTTAGGAGCCGAAGAGGGATTGTTACAATTACTTCGGAGAGAAGGATTCAGAGTGAGACCTGTCAATCGACGTATCTCATCTCAGTCTATTAAGCGAACGCACTAACACTTCATCTTTCCATATACGTCGAAGTGCCATAGCAGTAAGGATTATTTCTACTAATGGGAAAGCGCTTCCTATCATCATTCCACCCATTTGAATCGTATCCACATCAATCATTACATGTTGTTTTACCAACCAATAGTAGTAAAAGTACAACAAATAATATCCCAACATCACAACCACATTGAACACACATAACCTCATTTGCAGTACTCTTTTTTTATAGCATAAAATAGTGAGTAATGATACAGTCGGTATTGCCACTAACAATACTACCATAGCCCATGTTGAAAGAATTCTTTCTCCACTTTCCATGCGCCATGCATCAAGTAGCCACTCACACCATTGTGCATCAACCGTGAGGAAACCTCCCATTGGGATAAAACACTGTGCTATCCCCAATGCTACTGCCAATAACAAATATACACTCTGAATACGTTGAATCATCTTATTTTCTATTTCTTCAATTAAACATTCATCTCTATCTTTTTTCCTTTTCAGAACTCCATTTTATTGCTCATTACGTATTGTCGGCCGTAAAGTTCATACACATTTACCATCCAAAAGGATGTTTAGCCAAAGGTAATTTAGCCAAAGGATGATAGTCTCCTTTTAGTCCAATTGGTTCAGCATGGCGAATGTCATACACAATATTGATAGCATTGCGCGCATCTTCTATACCGAAACCTTCACCACGCAATATATGTCGATAACTCTCAGTGTGTAATTCAGTAAAGCCAGCAGAGAACTCAAACTCTTCGCCATCTATATTGATGGTTCTGTATGTACGTTTTTCACCTTGCACTGCATTTTCCGGTAGATTGTCCGCATTGATGCTCAAGAAATAACGGACACGTGCTTTTTCCAATTCCAGATATCCCGCAGCACGATCATGCGAATAAACATGTACAATATTATTCTTTACCGGCCCAAATACCCATTGCAACATGTCATAGAAATGCACCCCAATATTAGTTGCTATTCCCCCACTCTTGTGTACATCCCCTTTCCAACTTGTGTAATACCAATTACCTCTTGATGTAATATATGTCAAATCGACATCATATACCTTATCCTTTGGTCCATTATCAATTTTCTTTTTCAAGTCAATGATGGACTGATGAAGTCTTAATTGTAAAATAGTGTATATACGATGTCCTGTTTCTTGTTCAATTGTTTTCAGAGCATCCACATTCCATGGATTCAACACCAATGGTTTTTCACAGATTACATCAGCACCCAAGCGCAGTCCATAACGCATGTGCGCATCATGCAGATAGTTGGGAGTACATATAGAGACATAATCAATCTTTTGATCAGTTAATCTTAATTTGGTACAATGTCTGTCAAACAATTCTTGTTCCGTAAAGAATGACGCCTCAGGAAAGAAACTATCCATTATACCGACACTGTCAAACTTATCGTATGCAGCTACCAAGCGATTGCCCGTATCCTTAATCGCTCTAAGATGTCGAGGAGCTATATAACCTGCAGCACCTATTAATGCAAAGTT
>CALGCU010000251.1 GCA_937886455.1 uncultured Bacteroidales bacterium
CGAGCAATTCTTGGTCGTTAGCTTCTTTGATAGCGTTGGTGCAAGCTTCGAACTTGCTTACCATGCTCTTAACGCGGTCTTGCAATGGTTGCATTTCGGCGCTAACAGGATACATACCATATTCTTGCAAGGTAGCAGCATATGAGCCGTTTGTTACATAGCGGATAGCGGCAACGGTTTGCAATTGGGTAGTACCTTCGTAGATAGAGGTAATACGTGCATCGCGGTAGATGCGTTGGCAAGGATATTCCAACATAAAGCCCGAACCACCATGGATTTGGATTGAATCGTATGCGTTTTGGTTAGCATATTCAGAGTTCATACCCTTTGCCAATGGAGTGAAGGCATCGGCCAACTTGGCATATCTCTTTTGTTCTTGTCGTTCTTCGGGAGTAAGCTTGCGTTCGCGAGCGATGTCGTCCAATGCTTTGTAGATATCTACATAGCGAGAAGTTTGATACAACAATGCACGACCGGCATCGAGCTTAGCCTTCATGATGGCCAACATGTCGTAAACTGCTGGGAATTCGATGATGGCCTTACCAAATTGTTTGCGGTCTTTAGCATAGGCCAAACCTTCGTTGTAGGCAGCTTGGCTCAAACCTACCGACTGAGCAGCGATACCCAAACGAGCACCATTCATCAAAGCCATTACGTACTTAATCAAACCAAGTTTGCGGTCGCCACAAAGTTCGCACTTGGCATTTTTGTAAACCAATTCGCAAGTAGGAGAGCCGTGAATACCCAGTTTGTTTTCAATGCGGCGAACGTTTACACCACCATCGCGCTTGTCGTAGATGAACATTGAAAGACCACGTCCGTCTTTTGTTCCTTCTTCCGAGCGGGCCAATACCAAGTGAAGGTCGGCATCACCATTCGTGATAAAACGCTTCACACCGTTCAAGCGCCAACAGTTGTTTTCTTCGTCGAAGGTAGCCTTCAACATAACGCTTTGAAGGTCGGAACCAGCGTCGGGTTCGGTCAAGTCCATAGACATGGTTTCACCGGCACAAATACGTGGGATGAAGCGGCTATGTTGGTCTTCATTACCAAATTCATAGAGTGTTTCCACGCAGTCTTGTAATGACCAGATGTTGCTAAATCCCGCATCAGCAGCAGCAACAATTTCTGCACACATTGTGTAAGGCACCATTGCGAAGTTTAGTCCCCCGAAGCGTCTTGGCATGGTCATTCCGTTGAGTCCGGCTTTCACCATAGCCTCCATGTTTTGTTTTGTTCCGGAAGCATAGTCCACACGGCCGTTAGCACAGTGAGGTCCTTCAGCATCAACTCCTTCAGCATTAGGAGCAATGATTTCTCCGGTTATTTCACCCGTTATCTCCAAGATACGGTTGTAGGAGTCCATTACATCAGCAAAGTCTTGCGGTGCATAATCATACTGATCTTTATCTTGATAATCGCGTTCTTTCAGTTGGCAGATACGCTCCATCATGGGGTTCTCCAGATGATAACGGAGTTCCGGATGTTCTGTATAGTAATTAGCCATAATTATTATATGTTATGTAAGGAGTGAACAGTAGTAATTGCTTACTTTTTTTCACTTCCTATTTTGAGTTGTTTTTATAGTACTTAATCATTTTTGGAAGCACTTCTTCCACAGTTCCTGTAATTACATAGTCGGCAATAGCGTTGATAGGTGCATTTGGGTCACTGTTTACAGAGATGATAATGCCACTTTCACGCATACCGGCGATGTGTTGGATGGCTCCTGAGATACCACAAGCGATATATACTTTTGGTCTTACAGTTACGCCTGTTTGTCCGATTTGAAGGTCGTGTGCACAGAAGCCGGCATCCACCGCAGCACGACTAGCTCCTACTTCAGCATGGAGTTCTTTTGCTAAGTCGTATAGTAGGTCAAATCCTTCTTTTGATCCAACTCCATATCCTCCGGCGATTACGATAGGTGCGCCTTTTAGGTTGTTTTTAGCTGCTTCTACGTGGCGTTCCAATACTTTTACCACATAGTCAGTATCCGGCACATATTTAGCGACGTCGTGCATCACTACTTCTCCTTTGTAGTTAGGATCGAGGATCTCCATTTTCATCACTCCGCTTCTCACAGTGGCCATTTGTGGACGATTTTCCGGATTGACAATAGTAGCCACTATGTTACCTCCAAATGCCGGTCGGATTTGATAGAGCAATTGGTCGTAGTGTTTGCCTAATTTCTTATCGTCATGAGGTCCAATTTCCAGAGCTGTACAGTCAGCAGTCAATCCACTGAAGAGTGCAGAAGATACACGTGGTCCTAAGTCGCGACCAATAACTGTGGCACCCATTAGGCATATTTGGGGTTTTTCTTCCTTGAATAGGTTTACAAGGATTGATGTGTGTGGTTTAGATGTGTAAGGGAACAATCCCTCAGCATCAAAAATATGCACTTTATCCACTCCGAAAGGCATTACTTGTGATTCTACCTTTCCTGTGATTCCGTGTCCGGCACAGATTGCTTCTAATTGAACGCCCAATTCATTAGCCAACTTACGTCCTTTGGTAAGGAGTTCAAGGCTCACTTCTGCTACAGTAGTAGCCTCTATTTCACAATATACAAATACGTTGTTCATAATTTTTTATCCTATGGTGTGGTTAGCTAATAATTCTTTCATTAATTGGTCGATGTCTTGGTCTGATGCAGTGAGTGTTCGACTTTCTTTTGCCTGGAATACAATATTTTCCACAGCTTTGACTTTGGTAGGCGAACCGCTTAATCCGCATTGTTGCAAGTCGGCATCAATATCGGCTGTGCTCCATTGATTGAGAGTTAAGTATGGTTTGCGTTCATATTCCTCTGCGTATGGTAGGTTTTCAGCCGGCATTTCGAGTGGTACCATTGCTTTTTTATATTTCATTACCAATTTAGCATTGCGTGGACGGCATGGAGCGGCAGACCCATTTACGGTTATCACAATAGGGAGTGGTCCTTCTACAGTTTCTACACCTCCGTCAATGTGGCGTCTCACTGTAATTTTACCTTTTTCGCAGCTCAAGATTTCTTCGGCATATGTAATCTGAGTTAATCCTAATTTTTCAGCTACTTGAGGTCCTACTTGTGCTGTGTCTCCGTCAATAGCCTGACGTCCTCCCAAGATTATATCCGGCACTCCAATTTTTTGGATTGCAGTAGCCAGTGCGTAGGAAGTGGCCAATGTGTCAGCTCCTGCAAATGCTCTGTCAGTAAGCAAATAGCCATTGTCAGCTCCTCTGTAGAGTCCTTCTCTGATTATGTCTGCTGCTCGAGGAGGTCCCATTGTTAACATGGTTACAGTAGAGCCCGGATTTGCATCTTTCAGACGCAATGCTTGTTCCAATGCATTCAAATCTTCTGGGTTGAAAATAGCCGGTAGCGCCGAACGGTTAACAGTTCCTTCCGGTGTCATGGCATCTTTTCCCACATTTCTTGTGTCGGGAACTTGCTTTGCAAGTACAATGATTTTCAAACTCATATATCCAATTTTTTAGTTTTATAACGCAAAAACGGAACAACACTTCCGTGTGAATGCGTATGGTTTATACCTTTATAAAGACCTATGTTGTGTCTTTTAGACGAGCAAAGGTAAGATAAATTGCACAAATAGCAAAAAATGTGCATAGATAAAACGTCCTTAGGTTGGGTAATAAATATTCTTTTATAATCCCCTGAATAGCGTTTTTGGTGTATGTTTGTGTTTTCTTTTTTATTGGTATTTATAGTAGTCCTTCGTCAGCGAAACTAAACATTTCTCCATGTATTCCTCCAATGATAAGATGGTCATGTAGTGTGATGTCTATTGTTTTAGATGCTGTTTTGAGTTTTTCGGGGAGTTGTTTGTCTGCCATGCTTGGTTTGGTGTTTCCCGATGGGTGGTTGTGTGCCAGGAGTATTCCGGTAGCGTTATTATCTATTGCGGCTTTGAGTATGATGCGTATGTCTGCCATGCTGGCTGCTAGTCCTCCTTGTCCGACGCGTTGTGTTGTGATGAGTCGGTTGGCATTATTGGTGAGTGCAATCCATACTTCTTCGTGTGGCAGGTCGCTCAATATAGGTGCAAATACTGCGTATGCTTTGTTGGATGAGTTAATGTCAGGCGCTGTGCGTGGCAGTGTGTCTTTTCTTCTTTTTCCCAGTTCTAATGCTGCTACAATTGTGACCGCTTTTGCTGTTCCTATTCCCTTAAAATGAGAGATTAATTCTTTTACTGATTTTTTTGCCAATTGATTTAGGTCGTTGTCACAACTTGCCATTAATCGTTTGCACAATTCCACTGCTGTTTCATCTTTATTCCCGCTTCCAATGAGTATGGCCAACAGTTCGGCATCGGAGAGTGCTTGTTGTCCTTTTTCCAGCATTTTTTCTCTTGGTCTGTCGTCCGGTGCCCATTGTTTTATGTTGAGTTTATTGTGATTGTTCATGTTTGTTCTATTATTTCAGTTGTTTTTCAGTGTGTGTTGTAATTTCTCTACAAAGATAGCAACAAACGAGCGAGAAATATCAAGCTTGCTTGAAT
>CALGCU010000252.1 GCA_937886455.1 uncultured Bacteroidales bacterium
GCTTGCTGCACAGGGACTGTTTGACCCCGTACACAAAAAAACGCTGCCGAAATATCCTGGTACCATTGGCATCATTACCAGTTCAGCCGGTGCTGCGGTGCATGATATGCTGCGGATTCTGCGCAAACGGTATCCGCTGAGCAATGTTCGGCTATTGCCGGTTCGGGTTCAGGGTGTGGAAGCACCGGGAGAAATTGCAGCGGCCATCCGGTATGCAAATTTATACAAGCTATGCGATTTGCTGATTGTTGGCCGGGGCGGCGGTTCCATAGAGGATCTTTGGGCGTTTAATGATGAGCGTGTCGCATACGCAATTTATGAATCCAGGATTCCCGTAATTTCTGCCGTGGGTCACGAAACCGATTTCACAATCTGCGATTTCGTAGCGGACCTTCGCGCTCCGACTCCTTCTGCGGCGGCGGAGCTTGCCGTGCCCGATAGGCGCGAGCTTATGATGCGCCTTGATTCATACGGCGAACGCGCTTATACGGCAATCTCAAATCACATTATTCGTCTTAAAGAACGCGTTGGTTATCTTACCGAAAAAACGGGTTCAGATGCAACGCTAGCATTTATCGATGCGAAGAGAGAGGCGGTGGCGGTACAGAGAGCAAAAGCCGATCTGCTTATTCGTTCAACACTTGATCGACTCAGAGACAGACTTTCAATCGAAGCGTCAACGGCAGATGCGCTCAGCCCGCTTTCTATACTTTCCAGGGGATATTCTGTGGCAGAAAATAAAAATGGCATTATCAGAGACGGAGTAGATGCCGAACTGGATGAACTACGCATGCTATCTACATCCAGCAAAGACTACCTCTTAAAACTCCAACAACGCGAAATAGAAAGCACCGGCATCACTAGTCTGAGAATCGGATTTAACAATGTATTTGGCTACTACATGGAGGTGAGAAACACCCACAAGGACAAAGTACCGGAAGAATGGATTAGAAAACAAACCTTGGTCAATGCTGAACGCTACATCACCCAAGAACTCAAAGAATATGAGGAAAAAATCTTGGGAGCAGAAGACCGAATCAGTTCTATTGAACTACGCCTGTACACCGACCTCATGCAAGCACTCAATGACTACGTTCCTGCCATCCAAACCAATGCCAACTTATTGGCGCAATTAGACTGTCTGTTGTCATTTGCTATGGTGTCACAAGCCAATCATTACACATGCCCAACGGTGGATGAATCACTCATCTTAGACATCAAAAACGGACGTCACCCCGTCATTGAAAAACAACTTCCCACCGGTGAAGACTACATCGCCAATGACGTCTATCTGGATAGTGATACACAACAAATCATCATCATCACCGGACCTAACATGGCGGGTAAATCTGCCCTACTCCGCCAAACTGCTCTCATCGTATTGATGGCTCAAATGGGATGTTTCGTTCCGGCAGAACAAGCACACATCGGACTCATCGACAAAGTGTTCACACGTGTCGGAGCCAGCGACAACATCTCTGTCGGAGAATCCACATTTATGGTGGAAATGAACGAAGCCGCCAGCATACTCAACAATCTATCTGAGAGAAGCCTGGTCTTATTCGATGAATTAGGAAGAGGCACCAGCACCTATGACGGAATCTCTATTGCATGGTCTATTGTGGAATATATTCATGAACACAAAGGACATGCAAAAACATTGTTTGCCACCCACTACCACGAACTGAACGAAATGGAACAATCATTCAGTCGTATTCGGAACTACAATGTTTCCGTGAAAGAGATTAACCAGAAAATCATCTTCCTGCGCAAACTAGTTAGAGGTGGTAGTGAACACAGTTTTGGTATCCATGTAGCCAAAATGGCAGGCATGCCACTCAGCATCACACGACGCGCTGAACAAATACTGACTGAACTGGAAAAAGGCTCTCAAAAAGGTAAAATGAACAAACCTATAGGTCAGATAGCCGACCAACGAGAAGGAATGCAACTCAGTTTCTTCCAACTGGATGACCCTGTATTGGAACAAATACGCGACGAAATAAAAAACTTGGACATCAACAATCTCACTCCTATTGAGGCACTTAACAAGTTGAACGACATCAAACGAATCGTCACGGGAAAGTAAAGCTTCAACCTTTATAGAGTATAAATATACAGGGACGTTTGTCCAATTCGGGCAGTGACCGTTTCCAGTCTTTCACACGTTGTGTGCGAATATACTCTGTTGGCAACGTAATATCTGCCGCCACACACAGACGCGTATTAGGTGAACAATGAGCACAAATATCCTGCAACATCTTCATATTACGATAAGGTGTTTCAATGAATATCTGCGATTGATTCTCTGATTGCGCCCTACCCTCCAAACGTTTTAGAGCCTTAATGCGTTCATCGGGCTTGATGGGCAAATAACCCACAAAGGCAAAACTCTGACCGTTAAAACCGGAAGCCATCAAAGCCAACAAAATGGATGACGGACCCACCATAGGCACCACACGAAGTCCTTCTTGCTGGGCAATAGCCACCACATCCGCACCCGGATCGGCTATAGCCGGACAACCTGCTTCTGAAATCACACCCACATCTTGTCCTTCACGCAACGGACGTAAATAACCATGAATAGCCTCTGGAGCTGTATGCTGATTGAGCGTATAAAAGGTCAAGGAATCAATATCTATCTGCTTGTCCACCTTCTTCAAAAAGCGACGAGCTGTACGAACATCCTCCACAATAAAATGCTTGATGCCTCGCATCACATCCTGATTATACTCAGGAAGCACATTCCTAATCTCACAATCACCCAATGTATTAGGTATCAAATATAGTGCAGCCATCACAACCTCCGTTTAAAATCTTCGTAACCAAATTCCTTTATCAGTTCTCTACTTCCATCCAGTTTTTCCAACACTATTGAAGGTAAATTCAGCCCATTAAAGGTATTATTCTTCACCATGGAATAGATAGCCATATCCTCAAACACCACTTGATCGCCCACCTTTAGAGGATTATCAAATGAATAATCACCGATAATATCACCTGCCAAGCAAGTAGGACCACCAAAACGATATGTATAAGACTTCACATTAGGTTCTGCACCACCCACCACACGCGGACGATAAGGCATTTCTATCACATCGGGCATATGACAAGCCGCTGACGTATCTAAAATACAGTTCACCACACCATTCGCATTAAAATCCAACACTGATGAAACCAACCAACCCGCATCTAACGCGATGGCTTCACCGGGTTCAAGATACACTTGAAGACCATACTTGTCCTGCACACGATTGATACACTCCACCAAAGTGGCTATGTCATAATCAGCTCGTGTAATATGATGTCCACCGCCCATATTCAGCCACTTCATGCGAGGCAACCACGCTGCAAAATCTCTCTCCACAGCCTCTAATGTCGTCTTCAAGGCATCTGAATTTTGTTCGCACAGAGTATGAAAATGCAATCCATCCACTCCCTCCAAATCAAGCGGAAGTGCCTCGCGCACAGTGCCCATACGTGAGCCCGGAGAACACGGGTCATATATAGCATGATCCTGTGTTGAACAAAGTGGATTGATGCGTATGCCGCAAGAACGGCCGTTCAAATAAGGACGAAAACGCTCAAACTGAGCTGGTGTATTAAAGATTATATGATCACAACAACTCACTATTTGAGCAAAATCATCCGGAATATAAGCCGGTGAAAAAATATGCACTTCTTTATCCATCTCTTCACGACCCAAACGGGCTTCATGAAGCGAACTGGAAGTCACACCATCTAAATACTCTGCCACAATAGGAAACACAGCATACATGGCAAAAGCTTTTGTTGCCAACAATATCTTACATCCCGTCTGTTCCTTCACCGAGCGAAGCACTGACAAATTCTCACGCAACTTACGCTCTGAAATCAAATAATAAGGTGTCTTTATCATATACTCTATCATCTTAATAGAGCCTCCTTACTTCACCAAAGCAGGAGGCTCCACCAGTATTATTATGTTACATCATCCAACAATTAAGGCACTAACACCGGATCAAAACTTTCCTTCCATGGCAAACCACACAAGTTCAGTTGTTCCATAAATGGATCCGGATCAAACTCCTCTACATTATACACACCCGGCTTCTTCCACAAACCTTTCAACACCATCATCGCACCAATCATAGCCGGCACACCGGTAGTGTAAGACACAGCTTGTGAACCCACCTCTTTGTAACACTCTTGGTGGTCACAGATGTTATACAAGTAGTAAGTCTTTTCCTTACCATCTTTCTTTCCAATAAAAATATCACCAATGTTCGTCTTACCCACCGTACGTGGACCCAACGAAGCAGGGTCTGGCAACACTGCCTTCAAGAATTGCAAAGGAACAATCTCACGACCTTCATACATAATAGGTTCAATGCTGGTCATACCCACATTTTCCAAACATTTCAAGTGAGTGAGATAACTTTGTCCAAAAGTCATAAAGAAACGAATACGCTTAATTCCCGGAATGTTGATGGCAAGCGACTCCAACTCCTCATGGTGCAACAAGTACATATCCTTCATTCCCACACCTTCAAAATCATACTCACGCTTGATTTCCATAGGCTCTGTTTCCACCCACTCACCATTCTCTATATAACTTCCTTTGGCAGAGACTTCACGGATGTTAATTTCAGGATTAAAGTTTGTGGCAAAAGGATAACCATGGTCACCACCATTACAATCCAAGATATCGATATAGTTGATTTCATCAAAGTGATGTTTCAAGGCATAAGCAGCAAAGATGCTGGTTACACCCGGGTCAAAACCACAACCCAACACCGCAGTCAAACCGGCCTTCTCAAAGCGTTCTCTATAAGCCCATTGCCATTTATACTCAAATTTGGCTGTATCCAATGGCTCATAATTAGCCGTATCCAGATAGTCACAACCATATTCCAAGCAGGCATCCATGATGGTCAAATCCTGATAAGGCAAAGCCACATTAATACAAATATCAGGCTGAAAACTCTTCATCAAAGCTACCAACTCAGCAACATTGTCCGCATCCACTTGGGCTGTATGTATCTTAGTTGCTGTCTGGTCTTGTAATTTTTCTTTAAACGCATCACACTTCGATTTAGTACGACTGGCAATCATAATCTCGCCAAAGACATCCGGATGTTGACAACATTTATGAACTACCACAGAAGCAACACCTCCGGCTCCGATAATCAACGCTTTTTTCATGGGCTAATATTTACTAAATGAATAATACAAAACTCGTAAAACAAAGTAACACGCACAAACGTATTCTCCACTTTACGGAGCAAATGTACAAAGTTTCTTTTAGGAGTGCAAATTTTCATCGATGAAACATATAATTTCCTAAAGCCACACTATGCAATGACATTTGCACATACCCGTCTTTCCCCTTCATCGGAGGGGGTCCGTCTAAATAAAAACTGAAAATTGCGAGTAAGCGAGGGCAGAATCAAGCTTGCTTGAATTATGCCGAGCATGAGCAATTTATTTAAAAGTGCGAGTAAGCGAAAGGCTACGGGTAGGCGACCGAAGGTCGGGAATGCGCAATAGAGTTTACTCTAATTGCCGAGCGGGAGCCATTTATCTAAAAGTTGTTCTTTTACAAACACTAATCGCACTGTCGCCCTGGGTTAGGGGGCGTAGCGAGGTACACATAGAATTTATTTAGATAACTTTTATATTTAAGTTGTAACTAAAAAAGCACTGTCGCCCTGGGCTAGGGGGACGAGCGAAATGAAGCTTTAGCGAAATGGAG
>CALGCU010000253.1 GCA_937886455.1 uncultured Bacteroidales bacterium
AGACTATTCCACCATTCAACATGTCGAGGATGGACTTAGGAACTGAATGTAGTTTTTTGCATGTCTTAGATTCTATGTAGTTTTTCAGGGTTGAGGACATCTCCAATGGCACAAAACCATCTGTGTCGTACGCTCCAGCCAATAGTGAATCAAAATCAGCCGAAGCACCTAATATGGCACTGTTAGTGTGAATATCAAAGTCAGAACCTTGCACACTAAACAATTTCTTGCCATCCTTATTATACAACTCCGTATATGTACACCGAACTTTGTATTGTTCCAGCGCAACATCTTTATTTTCTCGTGCTATCTCACTGCTCATGAGTGGATATAATTGCTCATAGTTAGCCATATTACTTGATGTATTTGTTATAGATTTCGTAACCAATGTAGAGTAATCCGGCACCGATGAGTAACATCTTAGTGTTGCCTAAGAAGTTGTTTATCTTCTCCATGATTACCTTACGTGTAACTATTCCTTGAGTCTCTTTGGTGATAGTCTGAATGTCTGCTTCTGTCATGTTGTACTTCTCGAAGATTTTCATCATCTTGCGAGATAGTTCCACATCCTGTTTAGACTCTTCATACGCTGCTTTGAAAGCAAAGTAAGCAGCTGTGCTGAGAGAAGCCACTACTACTGCTCCGATAATGATAGCTGCCGTTGTTGATATCACAAGTCCGATAGCACCGTTAGTGTAGTCTGTCATAAAGCGGTCTAAGTAGCCTTGATAGTTGGAATAACCCATAATCCTTGCTTCTTGCATTTCGCTGAATACGTCTGCTTCTCTAAGTTGTTGTTCTCTTCGTTCCAGACGTTTCTGCAACAGATAGAGAGTAGCCATTTCTTGCTTGCTCAGCTTACTTGAATAACGTGCAAGAAGTAAGTTATTCTCGAAGATGTATTGATTGTTTTTCAGAAGTCCATTAACCACTTCTTGTGCTTGTGCTTGCGACTTATAGGAAGTTCCTTTGAACTGCGTCCATCCAGATACAGATGACAATTCAACGAAATAACCCGGCATTTCTTCAATGTAGTAGTAATCACCATCATGCCATCCGGTCAATGTTACAGTAGTTCCGGAATTGACTGTGAACCCACTTCCAGTGATTTGCACAACACAGTTTGAATTGTTGGCAATGTACACCTCTCCACCTTTATTACTCAATTGCATCATAGAATCATTTCTTTAATTTGTTGGTAATTAAGTTTCACAAGTCCACCGGCTACTGAGATAGGTTCACCGGTCTCAGCGAATGAAACAATACGTTCAATCACGGTGATGTAGTCCGGATCAACAGCTTTCCATTTTTCAATGAGCGACTGCAGTCTGTCGGCTTCTTCGTCTGTGAATGGGTCTTCCGATTCTTCCTCTTGTGATGGTGTGGTAGGTTTGATGGATTCAGCATGCACAGCGTGTTCCAAAGCACCTACAGCCACATTAGGCTGTTGCAGTCCCATGATAGACTGAATGATTGGAGCAGCTTTCTGAATGAGTAGTCCGATTCTTCATACTCTTTCTTCATTGCTCTTACTTCCTCTCTGTCACGTTCAAGCTCTTTGCGCTCCCATGACATCCGTTCACGTTCAATAGCATTCTGTATCATAGAATCAACAGACTCTTGATTGATACCTGACATCACTTGTGGTGCTGTAATAGGCTCAGCCTTGACGTTCGTAAACATCTCCATGAAGTTAGCACTATTGGATGTACCTTTCTTTTTGCCAAAGATGTACAAATTCTGATTACTGCTCAATGCAAGTGTCTGAATCATTCTGGCTTGCTCATCCTTAACCGGTGCATCATCATTACTCTTGAAGATATACTCACATTTTGCTCTGTCACGACATGTGGATACACTCCAGTTTTCTATTCCGTTCAGGTCGAGCCATTCAATTACTCTGTCTATTCCTCCGGTAATCATAGTTTAGTCCTCCAGATATTCGATTTGTAATGGTATGGATAATGTTTCAGTAGGAAGTGTTGCGCCCTCTTCATATTGAACAACCACCGTGATATAGCTGTCAGGGAAGTTTATTATCAAGTTGTCAAAGAACATTGGTGTGAGCTGCCACACATCCAG
>CALGCU010000254.1 GCA_937886455.1 uncultured Bacteroidales bacterium
TTTATGGAGCGCGAGAATAATGTGTACTACTTCAAGTTGAACTTAAAGATTGGTTTGGCAAAGCGCTAAACTTAGGTTTGAGATAGCGCCTTATCTTTATATCTTACTCAGACGAGTTGATGGCAAACACCGTCAACTCGTCTTGTTTTTAGCCTCATGCTTTCGGAGTAAATTCTTGGAAGATGCCCTGCTCGCGATGGTCCACCGTAACGTGGATGTTATATTTTTGATGCAGATGTTCCGCCAAGTGTTGCGCGGAGTACACACTACGATGCTGACCACCCGTACATCCGAAGGAGAACATCAAGTCGGTGAAACCACGCTCCATATAACGCTCCACATGGAAGTCGGCTAACTTATAAACGCTTTCGAGGAACTGAAGGATTTCGCCATCCTCCTCAAGGAATTGGATGACGGGCTCGTCCATACCCGTGAAATGAGTATATCGTTCGTACTTACCAGGGTTGTTCACAGCACGGCAGTCAAACACAAAGCCACCACCATTTCCTGTGAGGTCTGTGGGTATTCCTCTTTTGTATGAAAAACTACTTACACGTACTTGCAAATGATTGTGAGGAGTGACACTCTCCCACTCTTTCGCAAGTAACGCCTTAATTACCTTGTATAGATGTGGGAAAAGTTGTTGTACTTGTGGTAGAAGTGCTTCTAAATTCTTCATAGCATAGGGTATGCTCTGCAAGAAATGTGCTTTGTGTTCAAAGTACCCACGAAATCCGTATGCCCCTAAGACTTGTAACGTGCGAAAAAGTACAAATAAAGGTATGCTTTCTTTGAATGTATCTTTCTGAATAGGATGCAATTGTGATAGTTCATCCAGATAGGCTTCCATCAATTCACTTCTCAAACTATCAGGGATATTAGCCTTTGCTTGCCACAAGAAGGACACAACATCATATTGCAAAGGACCCCTTCGCCCTCCCTGAAAGTCGATGAAATAAGGCTTATCGTCTTTAATCATGACATTACGACTCTGGAAATCGCGATACATAAATGCCATAGTCTGTGTATCTAACAGCATGTATTGCAGTTGCTCAAAGTCATTTTCTAAAAGATCTTCTTGAATATCCACTCCGGTGGCTTTTAAGAAATTGTACTTAAAATAATTGAGATCCCACATAATGGAGCGTGCATCAAAGGATGCTATGGGATATGAGTGAGTATAATCGTATCCTTGATTGCCTTCTATCTGTATGTGGGCTAATTGACGAATGGTTGTTTCCAGCAACAGACGTTCATTATCAGAGAAGCATCCATTGGTACGTCCTTGCTGAATATAGTCAAACAATAATTGATTTCCTAAATCTTCTTGTAGATAACTCATCTTGTCTTCTGAGACAGCCAATAGTTTGGGAACTGAGAGTTTTTTCTTTGCAAAATGAGTGGCAGTGTAGATAAACGCCTTATTTTCTTCTAAAGATGTGCCTACTACACCAATACATGTTTTATCCCCTTCAGTGAGTCTATAATAACTTCTGTTGCTTCCGGCAGCAGAAAGTCGTACTATTGTTTCCGGGGTACTTCCGAAGGTGTCTTTATATAACTGTAATAAGGTATTCTCCATTTATTTGGTACGTTCTATTGCATAAGACAAAAGGTCTGATAATGCCTGAGCCACAGGAGAGGCTTGGTATCTATTTAAGATTTGGCATGCCATTCCTTTATATTCATTCATCTTAGTTGATGTGTAGTTAAGTCCTTGATACTTCATCACAAAGTCCTGAATGGCATTTACATTCTCAATTTGTTTAGAAGTGATTTGTTGTTGAATATGAGCCGCCTCTTCGCTTGGAGCATTTCTAAGAGCTACTAATAATGGTAGTGTTATCTTACCCTCTCTAACGTCATTTAAGACAGGTTTTCCAATTGTCTTATCATGTGAACAGAAGTCAAAGTAATCGTCTTTTAATTGAAAGCATACCCCTAAATGTTCTCCAAAAGCACCCAATGATTGTGTATCTTCTTCTGAAGCACCTACTGATACCGCACCTATTTGCATACAACTATTGAATAGTGAGGCTGTTTTTTGACGAATAATCTCAAAATAAACAGTTTCATCCGGTGTTGTCTTCCATTCAGAATATAGTTGTAGTAACTCTCCGGATGAGAGTCTTTGACCAATCTGCGTGATAATATTCAAGGCTTTGAGATTGGACACTCCTACTCCAATTTCTAAAGATTTAGCCAATAGATAGTCCCCTACTAATACGGCTGTTTTGTTATTCCATTCAGCATTGACGGAGGCTTTACCCCTTCTTAGCAAAGCACTATCTACCACATCATCGTGTAAGAGACTCGCAGTATGAAGCAATTCTACAGAGACAGCCAAGTGTATGGTTTCTTCTGTTACTTTTCCACACAACTTAGCGGCTAACAGCACTAAGAGGGGACGTATTTGTTTTCCTTGCCTTGTTTGTACATATTGTAAGACTTGATTCAGATATACATTATCTGTCTCTAACATCTTTGAGAAACATGCCTCATAATCGGCAAATTCAGGTAATACAGTTTGTTTTATTTTAGTGATTACATCCATATCGGTTTATTTCGCACCATTGAAGGTTGAGAATCTTTCTTGGGGTTATATAATATTCATTATCTGACTCAGTGTTTGCACAGTGTGAGTGGGATAACCTATTGTGGAAGGAATATTCTTAGAGAGATAGATAGTGTCTATTCCTATATTGGCTGCTCCTTTTATATCAGTTTCCAGATTATCTCCTATCATTATTACTTCACTGTTTGTTTTATTGATTAGCTTTAAGGCATGTTCAAAAATTTGTTTGTTGGGTTTCTGTACGCCTATTTCTTCAGATAGCACAACGTGTGTAATGTAGTGTTGCAGTCCAGAGGATGCTATTTTTCGGTATTGTACTTCTTTAAACCCATTGGATACTAACACAATGGAATATTTCTCTGATAGATATTCCATCAATTCTGTTGCTCCTGTGACCAACTTATTTTGTAGAATTGTGAGTTCTAAGAAATCAGTTCCCACCTTTTCTGCTAATACTTCATTTGCATTGTGTATAGCCTTGAATGGGTATAGAAAACGTTCTTTTTGTAAATATTCTTTTGTGATTTGACCTTTTGCATACTCAGCCCAGAGTTCTTTATTACGTTCTTCATAGAGCGTATAAAAATGTTGAAAGGAGTCAAAGTATAGTGGTAGGTTATGACGTTCATAGGCTTTCTCCAAAGCTATATAAGCATTTGCGTGAAAGTCCCATAGAGTATCGTCCCAATCAATGAATACAGAAGAATAATGCTTTGTCATATATCAGTGTTAATCCACTTCCACAACCAAGTAACGTGAGACACTCCAGAATTCTTTATAGTCAACAATAACCAATACATATTCCTTGTTTTTTCGTTCCAATGTGTAGGACGATGTGGGGTGTGTGGTCAGTATTTTTGCTCGTGAGGAGTATAGTGGTATTTCTGTGGTTTGTCTAACATCAATTTTTACAAAGTAATCTTTGTTAAAATCATTTTCTAATACGCGTTGCTGACTGAATGTGCCGCGACGATTGAGAATACCTTGTTCTCTTAGTTCTTTTTTACTTCCAAAAGCATACCATGCAGAATTAAGTGCTGTTTCTTGTTGTGCAATTTGTTGTTTCTGCTGTGTTGTTTCGTGCTCTAATAGTCGCAGGTCATTTTCTTGTGTTTGCAGTTGTTCTGTCATTTCCTGCAACACTAAATTTTTACTTGCAAGTTCTTCTGTCAGCAAAGTAACTTTTCTGCTTTCTTCCTCCAGACTCTCTGTGAGTATCTTAATAGTGTTTTGTAATTCTTGTATGTGGAATGTGCTTTTCTTTGCTTGCGCACGTAGTTTTTGTAGTTCTTTTCTATTGTCTTCTAATAAAGTTCCCAAGCTTTTTAAGTCATCATTGATTTGTTGCATATCAGATGCGGTTAAATCTTCTGATGCTTTTTTCACTGTTAGAATTTGTTGCTTCTGTTTAATTTCTTCTATAGTAGTTTGTATGTCATTTATGGCTTTGAGATACATGTTCATCTCGCGTTCTACTTCAGCCTGTATAACTCTGAGTGAGTCATTTACTTCATTAGCTGCATCTAAGTCTTTTTTTAGAACAATAGGTCCACATGATGTCAATAGGAGCAGACCTGTTAAGAATACAAATGTTATTCTGTTCATATTGTTTAATTTTATAATATTGTTCTATTACCTGTTTTTTTAAATTTTCATCTTTGATTTTTTGACGGGTATATTTAAACATTTCTTGTTCTGTTTTTTCACTCATACCATACAACAAATGCATAATCATCGTGGACAGTTTTGCATCTATACCATATTTTTCACGAAATAAAACTTGAAATTTTAACGCGCGCGAAACCAGTGATGGTTCCGTATACAAC